>JAVBMM010000145.1:0-4116 GCA_031552425.1 Bacteroidales bacterium
ACAAATATCTTTTTTCTTTTTGTCGTTTTTGATAATCGGAAAAACAAAATGCAAGTCAGGATGTGATAGCTTATTGAATTTATTGCAGGAAGGACAAATTCCGCAAGCATCGTCTTCTTTTCGATCCGTGCAATTTAAGAAACGAGCATATGCAATAGCCAAAGGCAGCTTTCCGGTTCCTTCGGGTCCACAAATCAAACGGGCGTGGGGAATAAATCCTTCTTGTACGGATTGGATTAAATGCCGTTTGACCTCTTGTTGGCCTATTACATCTTTAAAAAACATTCAATAAACTTCTTTTGCAACTTGTTTGACACTTTCTGTTGCCATCAATGTGTAAAAATGGAGACTAGGAACTCCTTTTTGAATAAGTTCTTTGCATTGATTAATGCACCATTCGATACCGACAATTTTAACTTCATCGTCGGTTTTGCATTTTCGGAGTTCGATTGCAAAGGCTTCGGGAATATCAGACCGGAAAATCCGGGGTAATATGTTTAATTGGTTTTTTAAAACCACAGGTTTGATTCCGGGGATAATAGGAATAGTGATCCCTTCATCTCTGCAACGCTCGACAAATGAAAAATATTTTTCGTTATCGAAAAACATTTGGGTAACAATATAGTCAGCTCCATTTTTCACTTTTTCTTTCAAGTAAAAAATATCGGAATCCATATTCGGAGCTTCTTCATGTTTTTCCGGATATCCTGCTACTCCGTAAGAAAAAGGAATAGATGGTTTATCGAAAATACTACCATCCAAAGCGATTCCCTGATTGAAATCATTTACTTGTTTTTGGAGCTCCGTAGCATGAGTATATTGGTTTTCCGTATTATTGTCTAGTTTATTTGCATCTCCACGTAGAAGCAATAAATTGTGTATTCCTAAAAAGTCCAAATCAATCAAAGCGTATTCGGTTTCATCTTTTGTATAACCTTTACAAATGATATGAGGAACTGCCGGGATATTATATTTTTGTTGGATAGCGGCTGCAATGGCAACTGTTCCGGGCCGTTTACGAATGTTTACTTTCTGTAATAGCCCATTTTCTAAGGTTTTATAAACACTTTCACTATGATGTGTAGTGATATTAATATATTTGGGATCAAATTCAATCAGTTTGTCAATAATAGAATATACTTTATCGATGCTATTCCCTTTCAATGGGGGAAGTATTTCAAAAGAAAAAGCAGTTTTTTTGCTGTTGTTAAGCAAATCGGTAACACTCATTTTGTTTGTTTTCTATAATTTTTCCACAAAGATAATAGAAAATGACGTGGAATTTCTTATTTTTGTGGCTTAAAACGCTAAAAAATGGAAAATATCAATTGGTCGGAATTATCTTTCGGTTACATAAGAACAGACTATAATGTCAGGTGTTATTATCGTAATGGGAAATGGGGAGAATTGGAAACCAGTTCCTCGGAAGTGTTGAATATTCACATGGCAGCTACTTGTTTACATTATGGACAAGAGGCTTTTGAAGGATTGAAAGCATTTAAAGGTAAGGATGGCAAAATTCGTATTTTCCGGATGAAAGAAAATGCTTTGCGTTTGCAATCTTCATGTCAGGGAATTATGATGGCCGAACCGCCTATTGAGAAGTTTGAAGAAGCTGTGGTAAAAGCAGTGAAATTGAATGAACGTTTTGTTCCTCCATATGAGAGCGGAGCATCGTTGTATATCCGTCCGTTACTTATTGGAACTTCTGCCCAGGTAGGGGTGAAGCCTGCAAACGAATATTTGCTCATTATTTTTGTGACACCGGTAGGACCTTACTTTAAAGAAGGTTTCAAAACTACTCCTGTGGGAATATTCAGAGAATATGACCGTGCAGCTCCATTAGGTACTGGTACCTATAAAATCGGAGGAAATTATGCAGCTAGTTTAGTTCCCGGGGATAAAGCACATCAGATGGGTTATTCTGCAGCACTTTATTTGGATGCAAGGGAGAAAAAATATATTGATGAATGTGGCCCGGCCAACTTCTTCGGAATAAAAAATAATACATATATTACTCCGGAATCATCTTCTATTTTGCCTTCTATAACAAATAAAAGTTTGATGCAGTTGGCAAAAGATATGGGTTTGAATGTTGAACAACGTCAGGTCCCCCTTGAAGAATTATCTACATTTGAAGAGGCTGGTATGTGTGGAACTGCAGCAGTGATCAGTCCTATACAGCGTGTAGATGATGTAGTTCAGAAAAAGTCTTATGTTTTTTCTAAAGATGGTCAGCCGGGAGTTATCTGTAAGAAATTATATGAAAAGCTTCGTGCAATCCAATATGGAGATCAACCGGATACTCATGGCTGGGTAACTATTTTAGATTGAAATAAAATATCAATTTTATCTCACATAGATTATATAGAAATGTAGAATAATCTGTGTGAGATTTTTTTTAGATATTCCTTATGTTGGATAGATAATAATTGCAATAATTTTGTAATCCGCAAGTATTGCATTGAGGGTTTCTTGCCATACAAACATATCTTCCGTGTAAAATTAGCCAATGATGGGCAATAGAAAGGAGTTCCTCAGGTATATATTTTACTAATTCCTTTTCGGTTTCCAATGGTGTTTTGGAATTGTTTGTCAATCCGATGCGATTGGCTACCCGGAATACATGTGTATCTACCGGCATGGCTGGTTTGTCGAAAGCTACAGCTGCAATAACGTTGGCTGTTTTCCTTCCGACCCCGGGAAGTTTAGTTAATTGATTTATGTCAGCAGGGACAACGCCTTGAAAATCTTTTATCAACATTCGAGCCATTCCTACTAAGTGTTTGGCTTTGTTGTTCGGATAGGAGATACTTTTGATATATTCGTAAATTGTTTCCGGATTGGATGCCGCCATAACTTCCGGAGTAGAAAATACTTCGAAAAGTTTTGGCGTAACCATATTTACTCTTTTATCAGTGCATTGAGCGGATAAAATGACAGCAATAAGCAGGTGAAACGGATTGTCATAATGTAATTCTGTTTCTGCAACAGGTACATTTTTTTCAAACCATTCAATAACTTTTTTGTATCTCTCTTTTTTTGTCATTAATGCGCTGACTCAAATTGACGTAAGAAACGAATATCATTTTCTGAGAACATCCGTAAATCTTTGACTTGATATTTTAAATTGGTGATTCGTTCGATTCCCATTCCTAAAGCATAGCCATTATACTTTTTGCTGTCAATACCACAATTCTCAAGCACATTAGGATCTACCATTCCACAACCTAAAATTTCTACCCAACCTGTGTATTTACAGAAAGGACAACCTTTTCCTCCACAGACATTACAACTGATATCCATTTCTGCACTAGGTTCGGTGAATGGGAAAAATGAAGGACGTAAACGTATTTTTGTATCAGTTCCGAACATTTCTTTGGCGAAGAAAAGCAGTGTTTGACGTAAGTCTGCGTAGGAAACGTTTTTGTCTATATATAAGGCCTCCACTTGATGAAAAAAGCAATGTGCCCTGTAAGAAATAGCTTCGTTCCTGTAAACTCTTCCGGGACAAATGATTCGGATAGGAGGCTGTTGTTGCTCCATGACCCTGGTTTGTACGGATGAAGTATGTGTGCGAAGTATAATTTCCGGATGATGAGCTATGAAAAATGTATCTTGCATGTCTCTCGCCGGATGGTCATCTGCAAAATTCAGAGAAGAGAAAACATGCCAATCGTCTTCAATTTCAGGACCTTCTGCAATGCTGAATCCAAGCCTGTTGAAAATGTCACAAATCTCCTTTTTTACAATAGAAAGTGGATGCCGTGTACCTATTTTATAAGGATAAGATGTTCTGGTTAAATCAAGAACATTTATGTTTGTTTGTTCATTTTCGAGTGCATCTTTCAAAATATTAAATTTATCTTGTGCTTTGTTTTTTAATATATTGAGTTTTTGTCCGATTTCTCTTTTTTCTTCAGCGGCTACGTTTCGAAAATCATTCATCAAAGAAGAGATTTCTCCTTTTTTGCTCAAATATTTAATACGCAAATTCTCTAACTCTTCAGTAGTATTGGCTTTTAGAGCGTCAATTTGTTCTGCTAATTGATTGATTTTATTGATCATAACTTTCTAAATATTTAGTATTTTACTTTTTCCCTTGATGAAAAAAGT
>JAVBMM010000050.1:0-6705 GCA_031552425.1 Bacteroidales bacterium
GTTTTTTTTTTATTTTTTGAGTAAATGTTAAACAAAAATATACGTTATTTGTTGCATAATTAAGAAGTTTGGTTTTCTATGAAAAAATCTTTGATATGGTTACTTGGTTTGGTTATGGCTTTTGCCTTTATAGGGCTACTATATTTACAGGTAACTTACATTCAAATCATTTTGAAAACCGGAAACGAACAATTCAGTGATGCTGTCAAACGAAGTTTATATCAGGTTTCCAAAAATCTGGAAATGGATGAAACAAAAAAATACTTGGCAGAAGATGTTTTAGGCTCCAATAAAGATTTTATGTCTTACGGAAGGAAAGGCGTTTCCATCCCTAACCAAAGAATCAAAAAAGAGCAACACAACCTGCAGATAACAGGTAGCGACGGAGTCTCTGTTGTAGGAATGCAAATACAATCTATTACAACAATCACCCCGGAAGTAACTTTACCAAGGCCGAAAAATCTGGCAAAAAGTTCTAAAAGCCTTCAAGACGAACTAAACGACAGGTATATTTATCAGGAAGGACTTCTTAGAGATGTGATCCTTAACATATTGTACAAAGCAAATCTAAAACCGATAGAAGAACGGGTGGATTTTAGAAAATTAAGCGTTTATATCAAATCCGAACTATTGAATAATGGTTTGTCGATACCGTTTTATTTTTCTATTGTGGACAAAGACGGAAAAATTGTTTACTTGTCTCAAGATTATGAAGAAAAAAACGAAGTGGAGCCTTTTTCACAGCTATTATTCCCCAATGACCCTCCTTCCAGGATGTATAATTTGAAGGTATATTTTCCGACAAAAAAAAGTTATTTGTTAGATTCTATCAAATTTGTTATTCCTTCAATAGGTTTTACGTTTGTATTGTTAATTACATTTATCATAACAATATGGATCATATTCAGACAAAAGCGTTTGTCTGAAATGAAAAATGACTTTGTGAATAATATGACCCACGAGCTCAAAACACCTGTTTCTACCATTTCATTGGCTGCACAAATGTTGAAAGACAAAGAATTAACCAAATCACCGCAAATGTTTGAACACATTTCAGGGGTTATAGGAGACGAAACCAAACGATTAAGTTTCCTGGTTGAGAAAGTATTGCAGATATCTTTGTTCGAAAAGCAGAGAGCATCTCTTAAAATGAAAGAAATGGATGCAAATGATATGCTTGCCAATATCGCACATACGTTTAAAATAAAAGTAGAAAAATATGGTGGGGCATTGGATGTTGAGCTCAATGCATTAGATTCTACAATACTGGTAGATGAAATGCACTTTACCAATGTTTTGTTTAACTTGATGGAAAATGCCGTCAAGTACAGAAAAGAAGATGTCCCTCCGGTGCTTATAGCAAAAACAAGCAATGAAGGAGGAAAAATCCAAATCAGCATACAAGATAATGGTATCGGAATAAAAAAAGACGATTTGAAAAAAATTTTCGACCGCTTTTACCGGGTGCATACAGGAAACCGACATGATGTCAAAGGCTTCGGCCTCGGATTGGCTTATGTAAAAAAGATTGTCGAAGATCATAACGGAACAATCAAAGCAGAGAGTGAATTAAATATTGGAACGAAATTTATTATTACATTACCGTATATAAAGTGAAAATTATGGAAGACAAGATTAGAATCTTCATGTGTGAAGACGACGAAAATTTAGGAATGCTTCTTAGAGAGTATTTACAGGCGAAAGGTTATTCAGTAGATTTATTTCCCGACGGAGAAAGCGGATATAAAGCATTCGTAAAAGAACAATACGACATTTGCGTATTGGATGTAATGATGCCTAAAAAAGACGGATTTACATTGGCTCAGGAAATTCGTTCCGTGAATGGAGAAACCCCTATTGTGTTTTTAACGGCTAAAACGTTGAAAGATGATATCCTGGAAGGTTTTAAAATCGGCGCGGACGATTACCTTACTAAACCATTCAGCATGGAAGAATTATTACTTCGCATAGAAGCAATCTTACGCAGGGTGAATGGAAAAAAAGCAAAAGAAATACCTTCTTATAAATTAGGTTCTTTCTTTTTCGACACCCAAAAACAGACGCTTGTCAAAGGTAACGGAGAAGTTATCAAACTTACTACCAAAGAAAGCGAACTGTTAAGCCTTTTATGTTCTCATGCCAATGAAATATTGGAAAGAAATTATGCATTAAAAGCTATTTGGGGAAATGACAATTATTTCAATGCGCGTAGTATGGATGTATATATTACCAAACTACGTAAATTATTGAAAGAAGATCCCAATGTGGAAATTATCAACATTCATGGGAAAGGCTATAAGTTAATAGCAGCCATGAGTGAATAAAAAAGATTTTTCTAATTCAGTTTGATGCGCCTTACAAGTAATCCTTGTGAGGCGTATTCTTTCATACATATTAATATCTGAAAAATGCAACAATCACCATATAAAAGGCAATCTTTAATCGCCTCCTTTAAATTTGCCATCCATGGCTTAAAAATATTATTTACAGAAGAAAGGAACTTTAAGATACATACTGCATTAGTTATTATTGTTATTATTGCATGTATTTTTTTCAAGGTAACAAAAGTCGAGTGGATTTGTGTTTCTTTATTGATGGCTATGGTATTGATGGCAGAAGGTATAAATACCTGTATAGAATATTTATGCGATTTGGTTTCTCTGGAATGCCACCCTATGATAAAAAGAATTAAAGATATTGCTGCCGGATTAGTCATGATAATTGCGATTGTTGCTATTGTTATTGGTTGTGTCATCTTTGTCCCTTATATAAAAACCCTCTTTGTATGAAATACAAATTGCTCTGCCTAGTTTTAATTTTTCCCTATTTGATTTATGCAAATTCAAAAGAGAATAAAAATGCCGACAAATATCCGGCTACGGAAGAAGGATTAAAATTTTCTCCTGATCAATTGATACTTCCCGGTGTTCTTTTGAGTTTGGGGATTTATGGTACATTAGACAACAACATAGATAAAAATATACAAAAGCAAATTGCCAAATGGGATGGAAATACAATAGCAGACGACATTTTAGTCTTTCTCCCCGGAGCATCTGTTTATTTATTGGATTGGTGCGGCATACCTTCCAAGCATAATCTTTTAGACAAAACAGTTATTACAGTCTCATCTGCTATCCTAACAGTAGGCTCCTCCTTTATTTTAAAATCCGTCACATCCGTTGAAAGGCCTGATGGAAGCAATAATCACTCTTTCCCATCCATGCATACTGCTATTGCTTTTGCCGGAGCAGAACTAATCAGGCAAGAATATGGAGACTTATCTGTTTGGTACGGAATAGGAGGATATACAATAGCAAGCGGAGTAGGATTCCTTAGAATGTATAATAATAAGCATTGGCTTTCTGATGTTTTAGCTGGTGCCGGATTAGGAATATTGAGTACTAAATCTGCCTATTGGCTCTATCCTTCTATCAGGAAATTATATAAAAATAAGAACCAAGAGCATCTATCCTTATTACCATACGGTTCTTCTTCCGAGTTAGGAGTGAGAATTTCATTCAGGTTTTGAAAAATTGAAGTTTTTGGAGTTCCTAACTTTGTCTGCAGTTTTGTTTGGAATTTCCAGATAACCGTTTAAATCATACCTTTGCAAACAGTATCAATAGTTTATCTTTTTTATGTCAGAAAGGAAAAAAGCCGTACTCGACCAAATCAAACAGCACAAGGCGTTGCCTATCATTGTACGTTTGCCGCATGATACGCCTTACGGTGAAGATATCGTCAATGAATTGAATGCACCCGTACGGCAGGGCTTCTATTCCCTCTTGTTGGTCGTTAAGGGAGAATCGAAACACATGGTGGATTTTCAGGACATCACCGTTACGGACAATCAATTGGTTTTCGTAACCCCGTGGCAAATTCATGCGATGGAAATAACCGCGGGAACAGCATCATACGGAACAAGCTTCGGGGAAGAATTGATGAACTATTTCCCCTCGTCTTTCCCATTTTTTACCAATCCTTTCGGAAATCAGGTTATCGAAATGCCTCCGCATGTTTCGCAACGAATGGTTTTTGTTTTCCAGGCATTCAACAATGTGATGCAGGATAACGAATCGAATCCCGAGTTGGTTTTGACTTACCTCGATTCCGTGCTTACCGAGTGTAATTGTGCCTATTTCAAAGACCATGCACCTGCAACCGACGCAAAAGACAGCCTGACCGATTTTATCGTGTTTAAAAATTATATCGAAGATAATTACATAGACCATCCTACCGTGGAACAAATGGCCGAAAAGCTGGGGATGAATACCAACGCATTATACCATCTGGTAAAAACCAAATGCGGCGTTTCCCCTAAAACCTATCTCACCGAGCGATTGATGCTGGAAGCCAAACGCAAATTATACCTTGAAAACATTTCTATCAAAGAGCTGGCTTACGACCTGAACTACAACGACCCCGAATATTTTTCTCGCTTATTTAAAAAACACACGGGTAAAAGTATTCCTGAATACAAAACGTCTATTCAGGATTTGTCAGGTTCTTAATTCGAATAGTCCGGCTTCGTTCGTATAAACCGCCCTACCTTTGTATCAGTTAATAACATTAAAAAATAAATGATATGAAGGAAATAGTTTTAATTACAGGCGCTAACGGTTTTATAGCACAACATGTTGCCTCTATTTTATCAAGACAGTATGATATCCGTTTTTTATCAAGGAACCCAAAGCATCCCAATGAATACAGATGGGACCTTACGGAAAAGTATATCGACGAAAAGGCATTGGAGGGAGTCGATTATATTATCCATCTGGCCGGTTACAGGTTGTATGACGGAGAACCGGTCACACCGGAAAGACAGGAACTGGCACGCAACACCCGGATCGAGGGAAGTAAATTACTATTCGAAACTGTAAAAAAGCAAAGCATCAAACTGAAGGCTTTTATTTCAGCGTCGGCCATGGGGTATTATGGATTTACAGACGACAAACAGGCCATCGACGAAACAAGCGAAAAAGGCACGGGTTTCATCGCTGAATGGGTCAGTGAATGGGAAAAACAGGCTGATTTATTCAAAGAAGAAGGTTTGGCCGGACGGATCGTCAAACATCGCATATGCATGGTTTTAGGAAAAGACGATGTTACTTTTCTTTCCTTAAAAAAAGAAATGGAGGATAATCCGGAAGCAGCTAAAAGTACGGAAGACAAAACTTATCTTCCGTGGGCACATGTAGAGGATATTGCAGGCATGTTCGCCTTTGCTGTTACGAATAAAACCTTGAACGGAGCGTTCAACACGACTGCGCCGGAGGTAACTACAAGAGAAGCTTTTTTAAAGAAGATGTATTATTTCAGGCGGAAAGAGATGGATGCCTGCAAGAATGTAGACCTTTCTTATGATGGTAAGTACATCACTTCGGAAAAAATTGTAAACGCGGGTTTTGTCTTCAAATATCCCAATATAGATTCGGCATTGGAAAATCTGATGGTATAATCGTTGACTAGGCAGGATGATTGGAAATGACAAGAGTCGCTTTCGAGTGGCTTGTCATTTCTGCAAAACCGACACGTATTAAAAATGCAAATTCAGGATTTGTCTGGTTCTTAATTTGAATAGTCCGGCTTCGCCCACATAAACTGCCCTATCTTTGCATCAGTTAATAACATTAAGAAATAAAAGATATGAATGTACAAGAAAATAGGATTACAGCCCAGGCGCTTTGCGATGCTTTTGTCGAAAACAAATCCAAAGCGGAAAGGGAATACGGCACCCGGATAATGAAAATATCTGGAACGGCCGTTCACGTCGGCCCCGATATGTTCGGCCTTCCCTGTGTGGAATTGTCTGAAGAAAAAGAGGGCAACAGCCGCGCTATTTGCCTCTTGCCGTTTAACAATTATCTGAAGTTACGGAGGGTGTCCAAAGGCGACGAAGTCATGATGGAAGGCGAAGTCCGCAGCATCAATGATGAAATCCAAAAGGTGATTGTAAAACATTGTCAAATCGTAGAAATAAATGGAAAATGACATGAAACAGGTAGTTACATTTATAATGCTGATGATTATGGCGTTCTCATCAAACGCACAAGAAAATACGAGTACAAATAACTCTAAAGAATCGACAACAATGGAAACACAAGAAAATACAATTGCAGCCAAAGTGCTTTGCGATGCTTTTATCAAAGATAAAGCAGTTGCAGAAAAAAAGTACGGTAACCGGACAATGAAGATAACAGGATATGCCGTTTTTGTTGGGCCCGACGTTTACGGCCTTCCCTCGGTAGAATTATCGGAAAGCAAAAACGGCAAAAGCCGTGTGCTT
This sequence comes from Bacteroidales bacterium, assembly GCA_031552425.1. Lineage (GTDB taxonomy): Bacteria > Bacteroidota > Bacteroidia > Bacteroidales > Azobacteroidaceae > JAISFI01. The sequence continues at coordinate 6,287 of JAVBMM010000050.1, forward strand.
TGTGTGTTGCCGTTCAGTGATTATCTGAAATTACGCCGGGTGTCTAAAGGCGACCAAGTGGTGATGGAGGGTGAAGTTCGCAGCATTTACGAAAAAGACCAGACCATTGTAGTAAAGGAATGCAAAATAATTGAAGTAAAAAAGAAATAACAAACTCTAAAAAATAGAATATGAAAAAAGCAATCATTTTATTATGCACTATCGCTGTTTTTGCCGCATGCAACAACGCATCCCAAAAACAAGCAACAAATGAAAGTACAAATCCAACAAAAATTACAGACATGAACGTAAAAGATAAAACTTTCGACGAATTATTTACAAAAGTCGATTCGGCTGAAATAATGCCGACCCTTACAAAACTGATATTAGAAGAAGCGAACACGGTAATTACCGCCGGAGAAACATCGCGGTACAATTCG
>JAVBMM010000212.1:0-2930 GCA_031552425.1 Bacteroidales bacterium
GAACTTGGATCCTTATGATCTTTTTATCACTCCAAAGGCTCAGAAAACTATCCTTACAAACAGTATCATTCCTTAAAAGCGGTTGCAAAGGTAGAAACTATTTCTTTAATTCCAAAAAAAATTAAATGTTTTTATCGGAAAAATATATCGCAAAATAACAATACCCTAAAAACCAAATAGTTAAATCAAAAAGAAAAAATAGAGAAATTAAAAATATTCAGGCAATACCTTTTCAAAAAGAGCCACAGCTTCTTCTAAAGTCCCATAAAATTCACCTCCAGCTGCATTTAAATGGCCTCCTCCTCCGAAATTATCGGCTGCAAATTTATTTGCAGGGAACTTACCTACAGAACGGAAAGATATTTTCACCACCTCTTTTTCTTCCTTAATAAAAACGGAAAAGATAATATCTTCTATTCCCAATGGGATATTCACCAGACCCTCAGTATCTCCTTTTTTAATATTGAAACGACTAGCTTCTTTTTGGGACAAAACCAACAATGCTGTTTTATACTGAGGATATACCTTTAATTTTTCATATAATATATACCCCGTTAAACGAAGGCGATTCAGAGATTGGGTATTATACACTTTAGCATATATTTCATCTTTATCAATTCCTTTTTTAAGTAACTCTCCTATAATAGAGTATATCTCAGGACTATTAGAATTATATGTAAATGCTCCGGTATCTGTCATCATTCCGGTATAAACAGACTCAGCAGCTTCCTTATTCAAGAAATCAAAAAAACCCATGCGACAAATAAAACGAAAAATCAATTCTGAAGTAGAAGATATCTGAGGATATGACATTGTTACATTGCAAAAATCAGCAGGTTCCAAATGATGATCAACCATTACCTTTTTTCCTTGAGCTGCCAATACCAAAGGCCCTAATTTTCCCATACGGGCAGGAATATTAAAATCCAGACAAAAAATCAGTTCCGCACCAATGATAGTTTCTTCTGCTATTTCCGGAAATTTATCATACACAAGGATATCTCCGGAACCTTTCATCCATCTAAGGAAATCAGGAAATTCATTAGGAACAATTATATTTACCCGTTTATCCATTTCCAATAAAAAATGATATAAGCCCAATGAAGAACCTATCGCATCCCCATCCGGAGAAATATGTGTAACAATTACTATTTTGTCAGCGTATTCAACGTATTTTTTTGCTTTTTGAATCTCCTGCTCAGCAATAATTTTAGTGATCATAAGTTTACAATTTCAAACGCCAAAGGTACTATAAATAACCTGCATGAACAAAAATAATTGAAAAAGATAGAAATGAAGTACCCTTCTGTTCTTCAAGTAAAAAACTACAAAAAACAGCATTATATAGGTTAATGCAACTTGTATTTCATTTGGATAAAAATTTTCCACAATAGCAAAAGGAAGTTTTTCTATAAATTCAACAATCTGGACAATTATTCTTAAAAGGTATTCTACCGGAAAGAAACACCAAGCCGGAATATCTAAAAAAGAACGAACAGAAAGGGAAATAATCATTCCAATCAGTACCGGAGAAATAAGTGGAACTATTAATAAATTAGTCAATAAAAAATATACCGGAAATTGATGAAAATAATAAATACATAAAGGAGTAACTCCTAATTGTGCCGAAAGAGATACACAAAACAATCCCCAAACATATTTTACCATAGGATTTTTAGTTTTATGCAGACTTTCAAGCATAGGATATATTATTATAATAGAAAGTACCGCTCCATAGCTTAACTGAAAACTCACATCAAATAAATACATTGGATTATATAATAACATCAACAAAGCAGAAGCAAAAACAATATTTAATGTAACCGATTTTTTTCCTATCATCTCTCCTATTCCATAAAAACTTAACATGGCGGCAGAACGAACTACAGACGGAGAAAGTCCTGTAATAAAAGCGAACAACCATATACAAGGCAAAATGATTAACTGCCTGATTATCCTTGAGCGTGTGTTATTTCCCCAATAAGCAAACAGAAAACATAAAGCGAAATATATGATTTGCACATGTAAACCGCTGATAGAAATTACATGAGAGACTCCCGAAGAAGTAAAACTTCGATTTAAATCCACATCCATCAAGTCTCTATATCCTAAAAGCAACGCAGCTGCCAAAGCATAAGATTTATCACTTAAACCCATTTTCCCCATAGTTCCCATCAAGAAAGATTGACATTCTAAAGCCTTGTATTTCAAATTAGAAACTTGACCATAACATTTCCATGTATTGTTTTTAACATAGCCTATAGCAGCATATCCTTGTTTTATAAGATAAAGATTATAATCAAAAATGGCTTGCTCCGAGGTTTTTTTCAATGGAGTGAATTTACACTGAAAAGCGAGTTTTTTTCCGGGTTTTAAAGAGGTTGACATTTGATTTTTAGGAAAATAAGCTATCACCTTTTTATCTATTGATTGCAAAATATCATTTATTTCTATTGATTCAAGTTGCAATTTACACATTACTGTTTTTTTCTTTTCCGTCGGGAACTCTATCAAAACAGCAGTGCAAAAAATCTGTTTTTCCGGAAAATCCCAGATTGTTTTTTGCAAAGAAAAGTAAGTAGATAATGTTCCTAAAAAAACACAAAACAAAAAAATAAAAACACCAAATGTCCAACGATTTTGAAATGTTTTTTTGAGAATGAGATGTAATATCAAGGAAACAACAGAAGGAATCATCAACAATATAACAATATCCGGCTTATTGTTTTGGTATTGAAGTACTACTCCGAAAACAAAAGGAAAAAGCAAACGCAAAAAAGGCGTCCGGCGTAAGGTTTGGTCCATAATGTAAAAAAAGTTCCTACATAGTTTTCAATTCATGTATAGTTTGTAAAGGATTATTTGACTTAAAGATAAAATTTCCTGCAACCAACACATCGGCTCCAGCATTCAACAGACGCTCACCGGTT
>JAVBMM010000090.1:0-6502 GCA_031552425.1 Bacteroidales bacterium
TCGGAAAAAGAACCATTCATGCCAAAGTCAAAGAAAGGGAACAAGCCAGAAAAGATTTTGAACGAGCTAGAAGCCAAGGAAAAAGAGCAACTTTGTTGGAGCAAGATCGACCCAATGTATTCAAAATGGAAGTTTCCAACATTGGTCCCGGAGAAAAAATCAAAGTGGAATTGTATTATACCGAATTATTGGAATACCGAGACAAAATCTACGAATTTGTTTACCCTACAGCCGTTGGTCCAAGATATTCGACTCAAAATGAAGAATTTGTAGAAAAATCTATAGAACAACTGATGTCTGGGCATCAACCTAAATTCAACGTACAAGTGATGATAGACGGAGCCATTCCTGTGCAAACAGTTGCTTCTCCATCGCATGCCATTAAAATGAACAGAATTTCCGAAACATCTACTGCTGTAGTCTTGCAAAATCCTTCCGATGAAAAATTAGGAAAAGATTTTATCCTGCATTATGGATTACAAGGAGGAGAAGTGATGAGCGGATTGACTTTATATGAACATAACGATGAGAAATTTTTCCTCTTCATGATGCAACCTCCTAAACAAATCAAAGAATCTGCTATTACCCCGAGAGAATATATTTTTATAGTCGATGTATCCGGTTCTATGTATGGATTTCCGTTGGAAGTAAGTAAAACCATTTTGAAGAATTTGATTTCCTCCCTGAAACCAACAGACCGTTTCAATGTTTTACTTTTTGAAAGCAGCCGTTCAATGCTGTCAGACGTATCTTTGCCTGCCACTACGGAAAATATCCGTAAAGCAATCAACGTAATCGAACGTCAACGAGGAGGCGGAGGTACAGAACTCTATCCTGCCTTACAAACCGCTTTCGCTTATAAAGATCCGAACTTAGACAATTATGCACGGACATTCATTATTGCTACTGACGGATATGTGACTGTAGAATCCAAGGCGTTTCAACTTATCGCCAACAACCTCAATCAAGCAAATTTCTTTCCTTTAGGTATCGGTGAAAGTGTAAACCGCCACCTGATAGAAGGAATGGCATGGGCCGGAGCTTCCGAACCATTCATTATTAATAACAAAACAACGGCGGAAGAAGTGGGCAGTCGTCTGATAAAAACGATTTCTCAACCTTTATTTACTCATATAAACATTGACTGGGGAGATTTTGAAGTATATGATACTTACCCACAAAAAATTCCGGATATTTTCAGCGACAAACCCATCATTGTCTATGGTAAATACAAAGGAACAGCCAAAGGAAACATTCTTCTAAAAGGGAAAAATGCGACCGGAAATGTGGAAATAAAAATTCCAGTGTCATCAGCCACCAAAACAGAAAATCAGGCACTGCGTTATTTATGGGCAAGAAATAAAATCAAATACCTAAGCGATTACGCTTCATATTTTGACGATGATATAAATGTTTACTACAGGAGCAATGAGAGTGAAAGCAAGCATAAAAAAGAAATTACCGCATTGGGATTAAAATACAATTTACTAACAGCTTATACTTCATTCCTGGCTATTGATGACCGAAAAGCTCCTGAAGTTGATTATGAAGAAAATGTCAAATTATCTTCTCCTGCAATAGAAGTGGCAGATGCAGCAATATGTGAAAAGCATGTACTTTCATTTGTAAAAACTCAGGAAGAAATAGTCAAATCAGAAGAAACAAAAGTTTTTACTATAGTAGAAAGTATGCCTTCTTTCCCCGGTGGAGAAAAAGCACTTATAGAGTTTATCAAAAAAGAGATGAATTACCCTGCAGCCAATAACAAAAATCTGGTATCGGGAAATGTGATTATCCGTTTCAAAGTCACAGAGACCGGAAATATAGAAGATATTCAGATTCTTAAATCTTTGAGTAAAGTGTGTGATCAGGAAGCTATACGGATTATCAAATCCATGCCGCAATGGATTCCGGGAAAACAAAACGGAAAAAACGTAGCTGTATATTTCAATTTACCGATCAAGTTTACCATTATCCGTTAAATATTTTTGTTCAAAAGCGACCAACCTTGACTGGGCATCCGCCAAAAAGGTTTTATATACATCCGATTCCGGATTAAACGGACGATGTTGTAAAGCCTGGCGGATGCTGTTATATTCTGCAATGGCTTTATCCGTTTCCTGGTCAAAATAAACAGAAGAAAATTTTCCCCAAATATAATCAATGGCTACAGAAGATGGATGTAACATATCTTCCGCATAATAACGGTAATCCCTCAAATCATCCAACATGATTTCGTATGATGGGAAATATTTTTCACCAATTTCTTGAATAGCCAACAACAATATAGACTTACTCAATTGATTTTCATGAGCACCATCTTTCCAATGACGAATAGGGCTGACAGTAAATAAAATCCTTAATCCCGGATTGTTCACCCGTAATTTATTAATCAAAGGCTTCCAAACAGAAACAATTTCCTGTACAGTCAACCTTTCATGCATAAAATTTTCAGATGGAAGCTTATGGCAATTGGATATCACTTGCCCACTCTTTCTGAAACGATATACATAAGATGTTCCGAAAGTAATTATCAAAACAGATGCTTTTCTCAAAAAACCGGTTGAGAACAACATTCTTTGATTGATATTTTCCAAACAACCGGAAGCTGTCAAAGCAGAAAACTTACTGTGATGAGAAAAAGAGGAGTACAAACCATTGTGTTCGAATAAATCCTTTTCCGAATAAATTTTTCCGGAAAGTAAGCTTTCCAGTCCCGAGGCTACAGAAATTGGGTTATAAAGTACTCCAAACGGGTTGACGTCTGATTGAAATCCTGATTTTTTCAATTTTTCTCCTATATTTTCAGCAAAACAAGAACCCAACAAAAGAAGATGATCTTTATGGGATATTTTCCAATCGTTTGGAGAAAGAGATATTTCTGTCCGGAACTTCATCATAAAATCAGAGAATTAATAGTATGGGAATAAAAAATCCCCGGCTTTAGATATATTCACCGCCGGGGATTATTAGATTTTGACAATTTTTACTTCATTACTTTATTCAAATAGTCAATAATTTCAGGCATTTTTTCCTTAGCTATATATTTGTACTGGGCGTGTCCTTTTCCTTCCATAATAACCATTACAGATTCGGTATCTCCGATTTCTTTCAACCTATCGTGCAACACACGTGCATAATCTACATGGACCGTCTCATCCTGATCTCCATGATAAGTCAATACATGAGGTAAATTTTTGCTTGGTTTGATAATTGAAGCATCTTCTAACCCGCCCCAGAAATTAACTACCGCTTTTATCGGAAGGACTTTTTGATTAGAGGCAAATACCAGGGAAAGAACTGTTATTCCGCCGGCAGATCCTCCGCTAACTGCTACACGGTTAACATCCAAATGGTATTTTTTTGCATTCTTTTCCACCCATTGCAATGCAGAAGCAGCATCTTCTACTGCATTATTGATTGTCAGATTTCGCATGTCAGAAAACTTTACTTTTCCCGGTCCATCCTTCATGTATGCTACACGACTTCCCTTTTCCGGATTATATTTACGGGTTAAACGGTAATCAATAGAAACAACCGCATAACCGGCCTTTACCATAGCTAAAAAGATCGGTCGCTGAGATTCTTTACTTCCACCACTAAAACCACCACCATGTACAAAAAAGAAAACGGGCAAAGAACCTTTGGCATCATTGGGTAAATATACATCCAATATCCGGTCTGAGGTAGAATCAGGAGTTACTTCCGGAATTTCTCCATACCTGATATTCCGGTAAATAGTAATATTATCCTCGGTAAGTACTTCTTGTCTTTCTACAGGAGGTACATAGTTTTTTCCTTTTTTCTGTCCGTAAACTTCATTCGACATAAAAGTTGCCATCAGGCAACATAATACGATCAAATACTTTTGTGTTTTCATTTTTTATTCTCTATTTTTATTTTATTTGATCATTCACATTAGTCACACCCCCTTACCAAGGATGTCAAATTATTGACAATTTTCACTTCATTACTTTGTTCAAATAGTCAATAATTTCAGGCATCTTTTCTTTGCCTATATATTTGTACTGAGCATGTCCTTGTCCTTCCATAATAACTAATACGGATTCCGTATCTCCGACTTCTTTCAACCTGTCATGCAACACACGTGCATAATCTACATGGATCAATTTATCCAAATCTCCATGATAAGTCAACACATGAGGTAGATTTTTGCTTGGTTTGATAATTGAGACATCTTCCAACGCTCCCCAAAAATTAACTACTGCTTTTATCGGAAGAACCTTTTGATTAGAAGCAAATGCCAGGTAAAGAACTGTTATTCCACCGGCAGATCCTCCGCTAACTGCTACACGATTAACATCCAAATGGTAATTTTTTGCATTCTTTTTCACCCATTGTAATGCTGAAGTAGCATCTTCTACCGCATTATTGATTGCCAAGTTCAACCCATCAGCAAACACTCGTTTTCCCGGACCTTCCTTCATATAAGCTGCACAACTTACATTTTCCGGATTATGATATTTAATTGTTAAACGGTAATTGATAGAAACAACAGCATAACCGGCCTTTGCCATAGCTAAAAATACCGGTTGAGGAGATTCTTTACTTCCGCCTCTGAAACCACCGCCGTGTACAAAAAAGAAAACGGGCAAAGAACCTTTGGCATCACTAGGTAAATACACATCTAATATCCGGTCTGAGGTAGAATCAGGTGTTACTTCCGGAATTTCTCCATACCTGATATTCCGGTAAATAGTAATATTATCCTCAGTAAGTACATCTTGTCTTTCTACCGGAGATACATACGTTTTCCCTTTTTTCTGTCCGTAAACTTCATTTGACATAAAAATTGCCATCAGGCAACATAATACGATTAAATACTTTTGTGTTTTCATTTTTTATTCTCTATTTTTATTTTAAAATCATCTGCATCCATCCAAGCCGGAAATTTTTGGCGTAATCTATCCAGCGGCTCTTTATAAATTGTTGCCGTACGTACTAAAGGCTCCGGCTTAATAGATCTCACCAAACGTTTTCCTCTGGGATCTATCAGTAAAGAGTTACCTTTATATATTATACCCTCTCCATCTGTCCCCACACGATTTACACCACACACATAGCAAAAGTTTTCATAAGCTCTTGCTTCCAATAAAGTTTCCCATACTTTTATCCTGGAAACCGGCCAATTTGCACTACATATCAACAAATCATAAGCATTATCCTTATTGCGTATCCAAACAGGAAAACGCAGATCGTAACAAACAATCAGCTTAATATTCCATCCCTTGTATGTAAATATCAGTTGATCATTTCCGGCAGAGAAAGTATCATGTTCTGCTCCCATCCTGAAAAGATGTCTTTTGTCGTAAAAATATCCGTCACCCTCAGGTGTAAGGAAAAATCCTCGATTATAGAATTTGTTTTGAATGTCTTTTGCAATAAAACTACCACACACTGCCATCCCATAATTTGAAGCACATTTCCGGAATGTTTGTATGGTATTTTCATCATTTGTTTCTGCTAAAGCTTTCGCTTGCATGGAAAATCCAGTAGTACACATTTCCGGCAACACAGCTAAGTCTGTTTTCCCTGCGAGGGAAGAAAGAATAGATTTGTATTGATCCAGGTTCTTTTGTTTATCTTCCCAAAAAATGTCGGATTGTATTAAACTGACTCTTAACATGGCTGATTGTTTTTAGCTAGTCAAGTGGTAAAATTCGCAGCATTTTTACCTGTAAAGTGGCTATAAAAAGACTTGATTTTATTTATATCTTTTTCTTCATCTCCGGATGGAATGAAGTATGATGGAATTCCTGCCAACTTGTTCTTATAATCTAAATATGCTGTTGCAATAGGGACATTAGCTCCCAATGCAATATAATAAAAGCCTTTTTTCCACTCTGATGTTTTTTTTCGTGTAGCTTCAGGAGCTATTGCCAAATAAAATTCCTTCCGGCTCTTAAATATTTCTATCATCTGCTCAGTCATATTGGTTTTCTTTTCCCTATCTACCGGAATCCCTCCCATTGCTTTGAGAATGTAATTCAAGGGAAAAAAAAACCACTCTTTTTTCATTAAAAAGGAAACTTTATAACCAATAGCGCTACACAACATCTTTCCAATAATAAAATCCCAATTACTGGTATGAGGGGCCACTGAAATAACACATTTAGGTATTTTTTCAACTTCCAGTTTTATCTTCCAACCCATCATTTTTAATAATATGCGATTAATCTTCTGCATCATATCCTCAGGATTTGTCTTTTCCTCCAAATTCTGTTATATCGCTTATTATTTCTTCCACTTTTTTCATCAGGTTTTCTTTTAATTTTTTGTAGTATGCTTTTACTAATTTTTGGCTATTTTTCCCATCCGGTCTGCTTGCCCTATTCAAGAAATCGGCCTGCATATCCAATATTTTTGTTAAAATAACATCTGCTTTCTGAGTATCTACACCGGGAACATATAACCTGCAAAACAAACATTCAACAAATAATTCGCTTGCAATTTCATTAATCGTTTGTTTTAATTCTTTTTT
>JAVBMM010000143.1:0-8275 GCA_031552425.1 Bacteroidales bacterium
TATTTGGTCCTTTACGGAAAGAAATAACTTCTTTGCCGGGAGAACAACCATTGATGAAAACCAAGCCATCTACTACGAGGTATTTTCCATATAAATTGATACATGATTCCCCCTCTAAAGTAGTTTTTCCATATTTTTCAACGCTTAAAGTGATTGGTTTCTCAGCCGTTCCTTCTCCGTAAAATACAAGTTCGGCATTTTTCCATACACCCGAAGTAAGTACAATGTTATCCCCTGGTTGAAGTTTTTTTACTTGATCATTGAACTCATTGATATTCGACACTTTATAAGTTGTCGCATGTAAAAGAAGTCCGGGGAAGATAAGTAGTAGAAACAAATACTTTTTCATTTTGGTATTACATTAATAATATATATTGTTTTGATTTAAATAAAAAAAATTGGTAAGCCAATTAAATTTGGTACAAATATATGTAAACATTTTTCTAATGTGTAAAAATTTACTCTTAAAATTTCAAGAATGATGTTCCTGAATAATTTTAATTGCATTTAACCTGCTCATTGTTATATATTTGCATAAAATTATGCTTTATAACATATTTTTCAAAATGATTATTTTAGTTAAATATTTTTTTCTTCAAAAAATACTCTATAATTTTGGCAGACCAATTTGGTATACCAGATTGGTCTTAGTTTTAATTTAACAATGTTGGGAGCGCTTATTATTGGTATCTTTGCATTTTGTTGGATTAAATAAAATTGTAGATATGGAATTAATAATTGAGAAACAAACAGATTTAGATAAACCTTCGGATTCAATTATCAAACAATTGAAACATTTGTTGAATACCGGACAATTAATGCCAGGAGACAGGTTGCTTTCCGAACGTAAGCTGGCTGAAAAATTTGGTGTTGGTCGGGCGCATGTACGTGAGGCGATCAAGAAAATGGAATTTTATGGAATATTAAAAACCTTGCCACAAAGTGGAACTTTTGTTGCCGGATTAGATATTTCTGTGTTAGAAGGATTAATATCTGATGCCCTTCAAATAGAAAGTTATGATTTTTATTCTTTAGCAGAATCTCGTTTAATCTTGGAAATAAGTATTGTTAAATTGGCGTGCCAACGTAGAACAGGCGAAGATTTGAATTTGATAGAAAAATGTATTGATGCTTATGAGAATAAAATAAAAACGGGTGTTCCGGCGGTGGAAGAAGATTTGAGGCTCCATAGACAAATTGCCGAGGCGTCTAAAAATATGGTGTTGAAATCAATGATGTTGATAATTGCTCCCGACATCATGACCAATTATAGAAAATACAGGACCTGTAATGACACCACTCTACGTTCTGTTGCAGCAATGGAACATAGGTTGTTATTGGAGTATATTAGAAATCAGGACGAAGATGCGGCTGTAACCATGATGACTCAGCATCTTAAAGGTGTAATGGAATATGCCCGCTCGCAAATCGTTTCAGAAAAAATGAAAGCGTCGGAAACGGCGTGATAAAATAAAATCATGACAAAGAAACAGACATCTATTTTTAGCTTTATTTGTGCGGTATTGTTTTGGGTTTCCACTATAAACATATGCGTTGCACAAGAGCATCCTTGTTTGATTCTAACTAAGAGGGGAGTAGGAGAGATTCAGAAAAGTTTGAAAAAGGTGCCTTTATTCGATCAGACTCTTTCGGATATAAAAGCGGAAATAGATGTGGCTGTTTCTTTGCCTGTTAATGTGCCTATTCCTAAAGATGCCGGAGGAGGTTATACGCACGAACAGCACAAAAAGAATTACACTCAAATGTACCAGGCGGGTGTTTTATTTCAAGTTTATAAAGATAGAAAATATGCTGATTTCATTAAACAGATGTTGATGGAATATGCTAAAATGTATCCGTCTTTACCCCTTCATCCGGTACAAAAGTCGAATTACCGGGGAAAAATATTCTGGCAAGGTTTGAATGAATGTGTTTGGTTGGTACATACCGCCCAAGTGTACGATTGTGTGTATGATTATCTTTCTGCGGAAGATAAAAAATTCATAGAACAAAACCTTTTTTATCCGATGATCAAGTTTATATCGGAAGATAATGTTAAAACTTTCGATAAGATACATAACCATGCTACATGGGCTACTGCCGGAGTAGGGATGATTGGTTATGTGATGAATGATAAGAATATTGTGGAAAAAGCTCTTTTAGGATCCAAAAAGAATGGAAAGTCTGGTTTCCTTCGCCAAATGGATTTATTATTCTCACCTGATGGATATTTTACAGAAGGGCCTTATTATCAACGTTATTCTCTACAGCCATTTATTGTTTTCGGACAAGCAATTCAAAATAACGAACCCGGAAGAAATATTTTTGCTTACCGCGACAGTATTTTGGTGAAAGCTGTAAATACTTCTCTTCAATTAGCTTATACCGACGGACAGTTTTTTCACTTGAATGATGCTTTGGATAAAACTTGGCACAGCATAGAATTGGTTTATGGTGTGGATATTGTGTATAATGTTACTAAAGATGCTGGTTTGTTGAATATTGCTAAAGAACAAGATCAAGTGATATTAAGCGACGCCGGATTACATGTGGCGCAAGCATTGAAAGAAAACAAGGAAAAATCTTTTGTCTTAAAAACATCTTTGATAAGAGATGGTGAGGAAGGTAAAGAAGGAGGGATCGGTATTTTACGGATGGGTGAAAATTCTGACCAAACATGTGTGGTTTTCAAGGCTACTGCTCAAGGAATGGGACATGGACATTTTGATAAATTAAGTATCTCATTTTATGATAACGGAAGGGAAATCTTACAAGATTACGGAGCTGCTCGTTTCTTAAATATAGAGCCTAAAAATGGAGGACATTATCTGCCGGAAAACGATACTTGGGCAAAACAAACAATATCTCATAACACTTTGGTAGTGGATGAAACCTCAAATTATTCCGGAAAATTGGAAATTGCAGAAAAATATTCTCCCACAATTACCAATTTTATCAATAAAGAGGATTATAAATTGGTTTCTGCTGTGGAAGAAAATGCATATCCGGGAGTGAAAATGAATCGTACTGTGGTACTTGTAAACAGCAAGGAAATTGGCAGACCAATTGTGGTTGATTACTTTACAACAGAGTCTACGACTGAACATCAATACGATTTTTCTTTCTATTTTCTTGGACACGTAATAAATACAGATTTCAAATATAATGCTTTTACTGCTTCACGGGAGTCTTTGGGAACAACAAATGGTTATCAATACCTTTGGAAAGAAGCTGTGGGGAAAAGTAATAAGCCAACAGCATGTATGACTTTCCTCTCTGGAAATCGTTTTTACAGCATTACTACTTTGACGAATCCTAATACAGAATTATATTTCAACAGAATAGGAGCAAGTGATCCGAATTTTAATTTGAGAAATGAACCCTCTTTTATGCTCAGGGAAAAAACTCAAAATAAAACTTTCCTTTCTGTTATAGAACCTCATGGAGAATTTAATCCACGCCAAGAGTATACTATTCAACCATACTCAAAAATTAAGAATTTACAATTGTTGAAAAATAATTCCGGAGAAAGAGTGGTTTCAATCACTACTACAGAGGATAAAATAATAACAGTGCCAATTAATTAACTCTTAAAATATAAATCATGAAAGAAATTAAAAGTAAACCATTCTTTATTGCTGCAGATGAAAAAATATATACTGCAGGCGAAGGTATAACTCGCCAGTTTGTAGGATATGACAACAGTATTATGATGGTGAAAGTAATGTTTCAAAAAGGAGCTATAGGTATTCAACATGCTCATGTTCATGCTCAAACTACTTATGTTGTTTCCGGAAAATTTGAGATGACGATTGGAAAAGAAACAAAAATACTTCAAGCAGGTGATGGGTTTTATACTGAACCTGATATTATGCATGGATGTGTATGTTTGGAAGCTGGTATTCTGATAGATGTGTTTAGTCCTGTGAGAGAAGACTTTTTAGCAACAATAAAATGAAAATAAAAGGATTACGCTGGTGGGTTATTGCACTAATTGTAGTGATAACCATTATCAATTACTTAGATCGCAATACCTTGTCTATTATGTGGCAAGGAATCGTAAAAGATTTGGGATTGATTGATATGGAGAATTTATCTCCTGAAGAGTACTCTCAAAAATCAAAAGAACTTTATTCATATATCTATATGTTCTTTATGGTGGCTTATGGTATCAGCCAAATGCTATCAGGAAAACTTTATGATAAAATCGGTACTCGCATCGGTTTTGTTATTTCCGTTTCTATTTGGGCTATTGCAGATGCTTGTACGGCGTTCGCTCGCGGAATCGGTTCATTGTGTTTCTTCCGTTCCATGTTGGGACTGGGAGAAGCTGGTCCTTGGCCTGGAGCTGTTAAAAGCAATGCAGAATGGTTCCCGACTAAAGAAAGAGCTTTTGCACAAGGCTTGTTTAATGCCGGAGCCTCGATTGGAGCAATTATTTCTCCGATTTTGATTGCTTTGTTATATACTTCCGTAGGATGGAAAATGACTTTCATTATTATCGGTGCTTTAGGTTTGTTGTGGTTAATTCCTTGGTTGATTATCAATAAAAAAGGACCGAAATATCACGATTGGATCACAGAGCAAGAAAGAAGTTATATTCTTGAGGGACAACCCGAGTCAAAAGTATCTAATGATCGTGCTTTGTCATGGGGAGAATTGATAAAGAATAAAAAAAGTTGGGCGGTTATTGCCGGACGTTTTTTCTTGGATCCTGTTTGGTGGATGTTCGTAGCTTGGTTGCCGATTTATCTGCAAGATGTACACGGATTTGATATTAAGCAAATCGGATTCTCTGCATGGATTCCTTATGTAGGAGCTATGATTGGAAGTCTTGCCGGCGGATGGTTCTCCGGATATATGATTAAAAAAGGTAATTCTGTGAATAAGGCAAGAAAGACTGCCGTTGTTGTCGGTGGCTTGATTATGTTGCCGGCGTTGATTGCTACTGCTTTCACAAGTGATCCATATGTAGCTGTTTCCATTATGGCAGTGATTTTGATGGGATTCCAATTTGCTATGGGTAATATACAAACATTGCCTTCAGACTTATTCGGAGGAAAGACCGTTGGTTCGTTGGCCGGAATCGGAGGTGCTGCTGCTACATTAGGAGTAATCCTTTCCATGATATTTATCCCGGGATTAACAGCAGGTGGTAATTGGTTGCCATTTTTCATCTTAGGAGCTGTATTAGTACCATTATCAGTAATTTCAGTATTCTTCTTCGGAGGAAAGATTGAGCATCAAGCAGACAAAAAGTAGTTTTTACACATAGTCATAATACTTATTTATTTGAAACTAAATTAAAACAATACTTTATACTATTTATAAAAAATAAAAAGACATGAAATTAAAAGACAAAGTGGCTGTTGTAACTGGCGGAGCTAGGGATTTAGGAAGAGAAATTTCCCTTAGATTAGCCAAAGAAGGAGCAAAAGTAGTTATCAATTATTTTGACAACCAACAAGATGCGGAAGAGACTAAACGTTTCATCACCGAATCTGGAGGACAAGCAATCATTGTACAAGGCGATATGACGAAAGAGGAAGATGTGAAAAAACTTTTTGCTGCATGTAAAGAAACTTATGGTGCTAAATTAGACATATTGGTGAATGTGGTAGGAGGTTTGGTTGGCCGCAAAAAAATTACCGAACAGGATCTCAATTGGTACAATTTCTTGATGGATGTGAATATGAAAAGTTGTTTCTTATGCACACGTGAAGCTGTCCCTATGATGGGAAAGGGTTCAGCGATTGTCAATTTTTCCTCTCAGGCAGCACGTGATGGTGGAGGCCCGGGAGCATCTATGTATGCTACAGCTAAAGGGGCAGTAATGACGTTTACCCGTTCTATGGCTAAAGAATTAGGTCCGGAAGGTATTCGAGTGAATGCATTGGCTCCGGGAATGATTGCCACCTCTTTCCATGACAGATTCAGTACTCCTGAAGGACGTAAAAATGTTGCTGCAGGAACTCCACTCCGTCGTGAAGGAATTGCTTATGAAATTTCCGATTTGGTTACTTATTTGGCTTCTGACGAATCTTCTTTTGTTACAGGGACAAATATTGACATCAATGGTGGAACCTACTTCTCTTAAACAAGAATAAAATGAGACTGTGTCGAAAGTTTAAAAATCCTTTTGACACAGTTATTTATCACTTCTTTATTATCGAATTTTCAGTTCATTTATTTTCTCCATGAAGCACTTTTTACAAATCATCTCTTTGCTACTGTTGGCTCCTTTTGTGAGCTATGCACAAGTTGCAATTAATACTTCTTTTGAAGACTATACTGTGGGAAGTATAGGAGGACAAAGTAAATGGACTACTACCGGAATTTGTAATGTTTCTTCAGACGCATATTATATACGTACAGGAGGAAAAGGACTACAAGTATTGTCCGACGCTTCAGTTATAAAAGTAGATTATGTCGCTTATGACGGCAAAGTCCCCGGAATAACCGGTGTTGTTTATGCAGATTTGTATGTCAAGGTAAAAAATCTGCAAACAAAGGCTTTTTCTATTAATGGATACGATTTGTTTGGCGGAAGTCAAAAACGTTTTTTTGTAGTTGATTTCTTAGATTCATCCACTTCAACCGGTAATATTAAGGTGTACAGTGGAAGTTCAGGAAGCAATAAAGGAACCTATACAAAAGACCAATGGAAAAGAATTTCCATTATGGTTAATTTTTCAACGGAAAAATATAAAGTAGCTATTGATGGCACGGTTGTAGATGGTGAATTCGATTTCAGAGAAACTTACACACCAACAGCTTCGGGAACTCGTCAGGCAGACATCAAAGAATTTCACTCCCTCAGGTTTAATCACACTTCAGATACAGGTACAGGAACAGCAAATATAGCTATCGATGATATATATGTGGGAACTAATCCCATTGCAGGAATTGATTTTGGAAACACTACAGCCCAATGGAAAATCACAACAAATCAACCCACTGTAGGAAGTATTTCTTTTTCACCCTCACAAGCAAATTATGAAGATGGAACTTCTGTTACCGCAACCTTAAATTTACCGGCCGGATATAAAAATGCAGGATGGACAGGAGATTTATCCGGTACAGAACTTATCAAAACATTTTCCATAACTAAAAACATGACTATCGGAGCTGATGTGCAAATTGATGAGACAAATCCTCCGGCAAAATATACCATTACAGTAAATCAACCATCTAATGGAACTATCACTCTTTCTCCGGCTTCTGCAGATTCTAAATATTATGCTTACACAAAAGTAACTGCAACGATTTCAAATTCTGCTTGCTATCAGTTTAACGGATGGACAGGATCTATTTCCGGAACATCTGCTACAAATACTTTTATTGTAATGTCAAATATGACTGTAAGTGCTGATGTAACAGAGAATACAACTCCTGCTGAGACTCGCGCTGTACAAACTACAGCACAGCTAACAGCCGCATTGGCAGCAATGAATCCGGGAGATATTATTGAATTAGCAGATGGAACCTATAATATTTCTTCCCTTTCCGTTACTCGTAGCGGATGTGAAAATCGTCCGATTATCATTCGTGCTAAAAACCAAGGAATGGTGAAATTGACAGGAAAAGTGGCATGGGCGCTTAAAAATGTCGAATATATTACTATTGAAGGTTTAGTGATAGAATCTTCTTATGTTTCTTCAATTTTCAAATTAGAAGGTTGTAATCATGTCAGAATTACTAAAAATACGCTTCGGATGAGTAAAGATAGCGAATCACAAACTTCTAAATGGGTTTTAATTGGCGATGTATGGGATAACGAAGTTTGTACAAGTCATCATAATCGAATAGACCATAATTTATTCGATGGCAAACAAGATGGAGGCGCTTGGGTAGTTATTGACGGAGCGCATGGAAACAAACCGGGAGATATATCCAAATATGATCGAATAGATCACAATTATTTTCGGAATAATACTCCTCGCGTGGATAATGAAAAAGAAACAATTCGTTTGGGAGTGTCTGATTTGAGCCATTCTTCAGCTTATTGTACCGTAGAATATAACTTGTTTGAAGAATGTGACGGGGATCCGGAAATAGTTTCGGTGAAATCGTGCGACAACATTGTCAGATATAATACATTCCGTAAATGTTTGGGAACAGTTTGTCTTCGTCAAGGATTCAGGAATGTGGTAGAAGGTAATTATTTCTTTGGAGAAGGAAAAACCGTAGATGGAATTGGTTGTGGAGGGGTGAGAGTATATAGCCTTGACCATAAAATTATCAATAATTATTTCGAAGGACTTACTGGTGAAAA
>JAVBMM010000161.1:0-9875 GCA_031552425.1 Bacteroidales bacterium
TAATATCGTGTACGAACATGCATCGTCAATATAGGCTTCGTGTTCGTACACGAATTAAACATTTCATGGAAATATAACCGATTTCCTTCGAAACGCGAAGTTATGACAACCGGCCGATCACGGGCAGGGAATCTTTGAGTATCGTTTTATTAACCGATATCTCATAAGCATTTGAATTGGCGAACTAAAAAAAATAGAAATACATTCAGACATACCATGACATTTTCTATCTTTGTCAACGAAATTGGTAATTAGATGAAATCGGATCAGCTTAAAAAATCCTTGCAGGAGACGAGATTAACCCGGGAATGGTCGGCCAAACAACTCAGAAAGAGTTTTACAAAAGGGTTAAAGATCATACCTACAACCGGAAGCAACCGAGCTTGGAGGTTATCAATCGGATTACAAAATATTGCAGGTGAGTGTAAAGGATTTAATTGTAGAACGTCAAACCAAATAGCAAATTGATGCATCAAATTACCCCATACCACGCAAAATTTTTTGCTTATGAACTTACTCGGCAATTGGCCGCTAATGATATAGGTAAGCTTACAGCTTCATTACAAGATGCACAAGTTGACTTGAACCCTCATCAGGTAGAAGCGTCGTTGTTTGCCTTTCAGTCGCCCTTATCAAATGGCGCCATACTTGCCGATGAAGTAGGATTGGGAAAAACCATAGAAGCCGGTATCATTCTGTCTCAGCAATGGGCTGAGCGGAAAAGGAGACTATTGATAATATGCCCTGCAAATTTACGGAAACAATGGAACCAAGAATTATTAGACAAATTCTTCCTGCCGTCCATTATCTTGGAGTCAAAGACTTTTAATCAACAAATAAAAGATGGCAATCCCAATCCGTTTAATGTAGAAAATGCAATTGTAATTTGTTCCTATCAGTTTGCACGAACAAAAGAAATATACGTGGAACAAACGGCATGGGACATGGCAATCATTGACGAAGCCCATCGACTACGTAATGTGTATAAACCGAGTAATCGCATTGGAAATACTTTAAGACGCATTCTTTGGAATCGCAAAAAAGTATTACTCACCGCAACCCCATTACAAAATTCCATCTTGGAATTATATGGTTTAGTAAGTATTATCGATGATTATGTATTTGGCGACCTCAAAAGTTTTAAAAGTCGTTTTAATCATCAATTAGATGAGGAAGATTATGCAGAATTAAAAAATCGCTTAAAACCCATTTGTAAACGAACCCTTAGAAGGCAGGTTTTAGAATATATTAATTATACCGAACGTAAAGCTATTTGTCAGGAGTTCTTTCCGTCGGCATTAGAGCAAGAATTGTATGATGCCGTATCCGATTATTTACGCCGTCCCAAATTATATGCGCTACCAAATAGTCAACGGCAATTGATGACGCTTATATTGCGTAAGCTTCTGGCTTCTTCTACTTATGCAATATATGGAACTTTCGAAACAATGGTAGCACGTTTGGAAGCGCTTATCGCCACTAATACGGAAAAATCACTGGAAGAAATAGCGTTGGATTTTGAAACTTTCGAAGAAATAGAAGATGAATGGAAAGAGGAGGAAGATGAAGTATTAACCAATAATTGTGAATTTTCAGAAGAAGACATCAAGGCTATTAAATCAGAAATAACGGAGTTAAAACGCTTCCGGGATTTGGCCAAGAACATCCAAAAAAATTCCAAGGCCGAACAATTATTTGCTGCTTTGGAGGAAGCATTTGAACAGTTAGAGGAATTAGGAGCTCAGCAAAAAGCGTTGATTTTTACCGAGTCGCGACGGACACAGGATTTTCTGTTAAACCTTTTGGAAACAAGAGGCTATAAAGGGAAAGTAGTGCTATTTAATGGAGTAAACAACGACTCGAAATCCCGGGATATATACAACGCTTGGGTGGAAGAACACAAAAATACCGACAAGATAACAGGTTCGGCGACTGCTGATAAACGAGCAGCCTTGGTTGACTATTTTAAGAATGAAGCGACTATAATGATTGCCACTGAAGCAGCTGCCGAAGGGGTTAACTTACAGTTTTGTTCGTTGGTTGTCAACTACGATTTACCTTGGAATCCACAACGGATTGAACAACGAATAGGGCGTTGCCACCGCTATGGACAAAAACACGATGTAGTGGTGGTTAACTTCCTTAATAAAGCTAATGCCGCCGATATTCGGGTTTATCAACTCTTAGACCAAAAGTTCCAACTTTTCAATGGTGTGTTTGGGGCAAGCGATGAAGTATTAGGCGCTATCGGAAACGGTGTGGACTTTGAAAAACGCATAGCTCAGATCTACAACGAATGCCGAAATCCTGAGGAAATTAAAGCTGCTTTCGACGAATTACAGGAAGAACTGAAATCGGAAATATCTGATAGAATCAGAAAAGTACGTTCTACATTATTGGAAAATTTCGATGAAGAAGTTCGGGAAAAACTAAAGATTGATTACAAGAAATCAAAAGAATATTTGACGGCGTATGAAGAAAAGCTTTGGAAAACAACCCGTTTTTATTTGCAGGACTACGCTAATTTTTCGGGAACGGAATACTCATTTACATTAAACCGTAATCCTTTCCCCGGAGAAAATATTCATTCGGGACCATATATGATATTAAAAGCCGAAGAAGGGAAGCGAAAATCAGAAGTATTTGTACCTGACGATACCAACATTTACCGCTCAGGACATAAACTAGCACAACGGATACTCAATGAGTGTAAAAATGCAGAAACTCCCAGTAGGGAAATAACATTTGATTATTCGAATACGCATACAAAGATATCATTGCTGGAGCCTTTTATTGGCAAATCAGGATGGTTAAAAGTTGAGCATCTTTCCGTTCAATCGTTTGAAACAGAAGACTTTTTGCTAATAGCCTGTATTTCCGATGACAACCAAACAATAGAACCTGAAGTTGCACAACGTTTATTTTCATTGTATGCCACTGTTGCCAATTCGTGTGAGATACCGGAAGAAAGATTAGAGAAAGTTGCAACACAATTAACTGCTGAACAAGAAAAGGTGAAAGGAGAAAACATGGAACGCAACCGCAATTTCTTCGATACCGAAATGGACAAGCTGGAACAGTGGGCCGATGATATGAAAATAGGGCTGGAAAAAGAAATTAAAGATTTGGACGCTGAAATAAAACTACGGAAGTCTGAAGCTAAGAAGGTGATAAATCTGGAAGAAAAAGTGCAGTTACAACGCCAGATTAAAGAATTGGAGAAAAAACGGGCACAGAAACGCCAGACCCTTTTTTCAGCACAAGACGAAGTGGATGAAAGAAAAGAGCAATTGCTCAGCGACATAGAGAAACGATTGAAACAAAGCATGTATAAAAACGATTTATTTACCATTAGGTGGAACATTATATAGTATGACAAAAGATAAGTTGCAAAAACTGGAACTCACGTGGATTGGCAAAGGCGAAGAGTCCAAGCTGGAACCGCGAATACTGATAGAGAATCCTGACTACAGCTATGGTGATCCCAATAGCAAAAACATATTGATTCACGGAGATAATCTACTTGCTCTTAAAGCGTTGGAACAGGAATATGCCGGAAAAGTAAAGTGTATTTATATTGATCCCCCTTATAATACAGGAGCAGCCTTTGAGCATTATGATGATAACTTAGAACATTCTACTTGGCTCAACTTAATGAGGCAGCGTATGATTTGTTTACATAACTTATTATCAAAAGATGGTTTTTTATGTTGCCATATAGATGACAGTGAAGGTCATTACTTAAAAGTATTATTAGATGAAATTTTTTGTAGAAATAACTATTTGACCACATTCTACATAAGAGTGCGATATCCTGATAAAACATTAAAGCAGGATATGGACTATCACAAAGAAATTGAACAAATTCATATCTATCGTAAGGCATGGGGCGCAAGACCAAATCTAAATGAAAGCGAATCCAATTTTGATAAGTTCATTTATTATTTTGAGGAGCTAAGTCCTGGTAGAGATATTGAGTTAGGTGGAAAAAGAGTAACAGTATTCAATAAAAGTGAATATAAGATTATAAAAAAAGAGGGCTCTGAAAATGGAAGAAAAGAAATTTGGGCTACAGGAAGTATTCTTGATGGTAATTCTTCCGGGCGTTTTTTTAGAGATTATCTGAATGGAAGATATGAAACTGATGGTTTAGGCGTTTTATATAAAATCTTTGGAATTGGCGATGATAAATTTGATTATAGATATTTTACTGGGCCACAGAAAGATGGAGCTACAAAAGGAAAGTATTACCAAGGTGTACCAACTGCTCAATTAGAAAACAAAAATGGAACAAAGAAAAGTCCTATAAATAATTTCTACGATTTAGCAGGGAGTTTTGGAAACTGTAGACTGGAAGGTGGAGTCGATTTTAGAAGTGGGAAAAAACCCGAAAAATTACTACAAATAATATTATCTCATTTTAGTAATGAAGGGGATCTAGTTCTCGATAGCTTTTTGGGGTCAGGGTCTACTTGCGCATCTGCACTTAAAATGAATAGAAAATGGATTGGTGTTGAATTAGGTAACCATGCTTATACACATTGTTATTCAAGATTGAAGCTAGTTTCTGAAGGTAAAGACCAAACAGGTATAACTTCTGAATCAAATTGGCAAGGCGGTGGTGGTTTTCGTTTTTACGAATTGGCATCAAGTCTGCTCAATCAGGATAAATTTGGCAATTGGGTTATCAGCAAAGAATATAATCCCAACATGTTGGCAGCAGCCATGGCCAAGCAGGAGGGTTTCACTTATCAACCACACCAAACAATCTACTGGAAACAAGGCCAAAGTAGCGAACAGGATTTTATCTATACTACTACGCAGTTTCTTACTGTAGAAACATTAGAGCATATTCACGACTTGATGCAACCCGGCGAAAGTTTACTCGTATGCAGCAAGTCGTTCCAAAAAGAATGTAAAAGCCGTTTTCCAAATATCACTATCAAGAAAATCCCACAAATGCTGTTGGGTAAATGTGAATTCGGAAAAGAAAATTACAACTTAAATATTGTAAACCTTCCGCAAATAGAAGAGGAAGAAGATTTAGAAACAGAAGAATAAAAGCAATATGGCAACAATAACAATTAAGAACGTAGGCCCGATAAAAAATATTGAGAATCTTGAGCTCAATAAGGTCAATGTATTCATGGGCCCGCAAAGCAGCGGAAAAAGTACCATTGCAAAGATAATCAGCTATTGCACTTGGGTGGAAAAAGATGTGGCTACGAATCAATCTTTAAAAAAATATCGAGACGATAAAACCTTATTTAAAGATCACATTGAAACCTTTCATAAAATCAAAGGATACTTTAGACCAAACAGTTACATTTCATACAAAAGTGACATTATTGAAATAATTTGGGAAAATGAGCAAAGTATTCTGAATTGGGTTGATCAATATGCCTATAAACGAAGTAAAATATCCTACATTCCGGCAGAGCGAAACATGGTCATTTTACCGGAAGCGAAAAAGGTATCATTTGATGAAACCAATGTGCGAAGTTTTCTATTTGACTGGTTTGATGCCCGAAAAAAATATCCTCATGACGAAAGTTTATCAATATTAAATCTAGAAGTAGACTATTACTATTCTGAAGGAAATGATGAAGATCATATTGTTGGAATAAATGAAAATATTGAGTATGATATTCTTTTATCACATGCTTCGAGCGGATTACAATCAATAACCCCATTAGTACTTATGATAGATTATCTAACTTTTTGGATATATAAGGAAGATAAAATATCATTTGAGCAAGAAGAAAAAAGACGTAGGGCTAACAATTTCTTAATTATTGAAAAAATTCTAAAGCCCTATTTCGAAAAAGAGCCATCCAATTCAACAGAGGTAAGTAAATTGCTTAACAAGTTTAATGATAAGGTCAAAGAAAATGATTCAAATGCTCTCAAACTTTTAAAAGATTTAGGCAAGCTACGAGATAATTTATTTGACACTAAGAACGTCCAATTTATAATAGAAGAGCCCGAGCAAAATCTTTTCCCGGAAACACAACGAGATTTGATCTACTATTTATTAAATAAATGCTTTAATCGTAATGGAAACAGATTGACAATTACCACGCATAGCCCCTATATTTTATACGCATTGAATAATTGCATGATGGGTTATTTAGTTAACAACCAACTGCAAGATTCCGAAAAAGACGAATATATAGAAAACAAATTTTTATCTGAAGAGTCTTGGATTAACCCCAAAGAAGTTTCGGTTTGGGAGATTGAAAACGGAAAATTACGCTCAATTCAAGATAAAGATAATATTGTATCTGAAAACTATTTCGACCAAAAGATGTCGGAGTTGACAGATGAGTATTACCAAATGTTAAACTACTATAAAAATGAAAAATAAGATTGTAGCAGCATTTGAGGAGGATAGGCTAGAACATAAAGAAAATATTACCCATTCCCAGATTCATGTAATTGATCTCACACGCAGAACAAATAATGCGCAAGGTTTAGTGATTTACAATGTGAAACCGGAAGGAATAGATACATTATTGATAGAAAATCCTGGTTTAGATATTTCGGCGACATTTTTTAAACCACAATGTTTCCAAGATGGAGAGGGTCATGAACCGGATAATTGTGAAGGGGTTTTCTACGTTTCAGATTCCACCAATGAAACATGGGTATTATTTCTTGAAATGAAAGATTGCGATGCAACTAATATTTCAAGATATTTTCAAAAATCTAAAGAGCAGATAATAAAGATTGTTCGGATATTCAGAGATAAGAATATTATAGCAGAAAACAAACGGGTTTATGCTAATATTTCGTTCCCGAGAAGAAACAAAACTGATTTTTTCAACCAGTTAATCAAACATGGAGAGAAAAAAGGGTTTCTTGATAACTACAACGTTTTTATCAGAGGAACAAACAACCTAAAAATAAAAAACAGCACAACGATATATTAAATCAATGAATTCTATCTCCAACAATATAAAACAACGTCTTTCGCTACGCGAACCTTTGCAGGACGCATTGGATATTGTGGCACAACTTACCGATGTGCTTAGCTTACAAAAGATTTCTGCGGATAAAGACGAGGCTACACCGTTTCTTAAAAATGAACTGGCAAAAATAAAAGCATTGTATCCTTCCTGTACCAATTTTGAAAGGGATTTTCCATCATTAGCTTTTTCTATTGCCACAGGTGTTGGAAAAACAAGATTAATGGGCGCTTGTATTGCGTATTTATACCTCAAAAAAGGGATTCGTAACTTTTTCGTATTGGCTCCCAATTTAACCATTTATGAGAAACTAATTGAAGATTTTGGTAATCCGGCCTATCATAAGTATGTGTTTAATGGTATTTCTGAGTTTGTGCATAATCGCCCTGTAATTATTACTGGAGATAACTATAACCAACAAGGAGCTTTATTTGCCGAATCGGAAATACGTATTAACATTTTTAATGTTGCCAAATTTAACTCGGAAAACAGAGGTACTAAACAAGGAGGTGTAAGCCTTGCGCCTCGTATCAAACGTTTATCGGAATACTTGGGGCAATCGTATTGGGAGTACCTTTCCAACCTTGGCGATTTAGTCATTTTGATGGACGAAGCGCATCGTTACCATGCCGATGCGTCTAAGAATGCCATCAACGAATTGTGTCCGGTGTTAGGTATAGAACTCACGGCTACGCCGTTCGATGAAAAAGGAAATCAATTCAAAAATGTAGTATATGAATACTCTTTGGCTCAAGCTTTAGCTGATGGTAAATTTGTAAAAAATCCGGCTATCGCCACACGTAAGAATTTCAGAAAAGGTTCGTTGACCGATGCAGAAGTAGAAATCATTAAATTGGAAGATGCCATAAGCATACATGAAGATACTAAAACGGAATTGGAGGTATATGCCAAGAATAATCAGGTAAAGGTAGTAAAACCGTTTATTTTGGTTGTTTGTAAAGATATTAACCATGCTATTGATGTCGTGAACAGAATCAATTCTGATGATTTCTATGAAGGAAAATACAAGGGTAAAGTTCTTCAAATAGACTCATCCACTCGAAGGGAAGAAGATGTTGAAAAACAATTCTTATCATTAGAGAATCCGGATAATGAAATTGAAATTGTTATCCACGTCAATATGCTGAAAGAAGGTTGGGATGTTACCAACCTCTATACTATTGTCCCTTTACGTGCCGCCAATGCTTCAGTGTTAATCGAACAAACCATTGGACGTGGTTTGCGCCTTCCATACGAAGGCAAACGTACAGGAGTGGATAAAGTAGATAAACTGACAGTCATTGCCCACGAAAATTTTGAAGCTGTCATTGCTGCTGCGCAAGACCCGAATTCAGTGTTGAACAAATTAAGTTTTGTGGAAATTTCGGAAGAGGATTTAGCTGAAAAGACGATTATAGTTTCTTCTAAAACTGTATTAGAACAAAATATTGAAGCGGAACAAAAGACTATTGAGCAAATTCAAGTACCGGAGCAAAAGCAAAAAGCTCAAAACGGCTTGGATGCAAAGCGGGCAATTATCAACACATTCAACAATCTCAACATTATGCCTGAGGTACGAAAAGTTGATGACTTAAATAAGGAAGAGGTAAAGCGAAAAGTGCTGAAACAGGTAGAGAAAAGTTTGTCACAAGGACAACTAAACCTCTTTAAAGATGAAATAGTAAAAGAAGCTGAAGCTGTTTACGAAACATTAGTCAAGGAATTCAAGAAGAACATCATTGAAATACCTCGCATGGACTTGGTGCAAGGTGAGGTCACAGCCGTCTTTCATCCATTTGAATTAGATACTACAGAGTTTACCTATCAGGCTTTAGACCAGGAAATTCTACGCCTTGAACTAATCGGCGAGCACAAAGTCGAAATATTAAAAGCGAGTTCAAGCGGTTCGTATGGTAATCCGGTTAATTTAATTGTTTCAACATTAATAGACTACCCCGAAATTGATTATGATGACAATGCTGCGCTTTTGCATAAATTGGCAGCACAGGCCTATGAGGCTATAGATGGAAATTTAAACAATCCGGCAAAAATCAAAGAAGTCATTTTTCAGTTTAAACAAGCCATTGCAGAAAAGATTTATAATCAGATGAAAGCACATTTTGAGCTATCTCGTCCTGATTATGTGAAGCCCAATGTATTGCCATTTGTAAAAATCGAAGAACATAATTTCTCGGCTTTAATGAATTCGGGCTATAGAGATTACCGCGAAATAATTCAACCAACAAACATGATACCAAAATATGTATTTCGTGGATTCGAGAAATCCTGTCATTTGGAATATAAATTTGATAGCAAAACAGAACAGGATTTAGCGTTTGTTTTAGAGAATGATAAGTCGGTATTGAAATGGTTACGTCCCGCAACCAATCAACTTCGCATTTACTGGGATAATAATTCTAAGCGATACGAACCTGATTTTATTGTTGAAACAGAAAATGCTATATATATGATAGAAACCAAAGCTGCAAACGAAATACAAGATACAGATGTATTAGCCAAAAAAGCAGCCGCTGAAAAATATTGTAAATATGCAACTGAATATACTCTATCGAATGGCAGTAAACCTTTGAAGTATCTATTAATCCCTCATAATCAGGTTACCCGTACTGTTGGATTGGATTATTTGATTTCTTTGAATTAATTCATCGTTCATAAAAAGAGTACAAAGAGATAAAACATGAAAAAGCATTCGTACAAAGAATTACATAAAGCAAAATTCCAACAATATGGAATTTTTTCGACTCTCATGCGATTTTCCCTCATTCTTATCCTTTTTTGGCCGTTTCTTTCCGCTTTTGCGCAAGACAGCGCCAAATACATCACCGTTCAAACATGCATGTTGTCCGGGCCGATATTATTGCAAACACCCGTCTTGAGCGACAGCGT
>JAVBMM010000177.1:0-3137 GCA_031552425.1 Bacteroidales bacterium
GGAAAAATTTTGGCAAAGCACTATTGAAAAATGAATATGATAAAGCAGATAAAAATCAAGTGGCATACAGCAACGAGTATCCTGGATTAGTCGAAAAATTGGAAAGTCAGTATATGCTAAAGCTATTAAAGCCAGAATATCGTATCACATTATCTACAATAGCGTCAAAGTTAAAGACTCAACAGTCTGATATTATAGTCAACAATGAAGTCGATAAATCTCCCATAACTCAAGCATATGCTCATTATTTGCAAAAAATATGGGGAGTAAATGGTCGTAATACAGGGGATACTTATATACGTTTTTTTACAAGTTTACCTGTGCGGACTCAGCTTGCATTGTTTAACGCCTTCTTTATACACGATGAAGCAAGAGATGAAAAAGAAAAATTAGTAAGAATAGTAAGAAGCCTGTCTGATATATTTCATAGCGAGTTGCGCACCACAAATGTTGACATATGGGAGTTGATAAACGGATATGGTCTGACTAATATATTTCTACTAAGATTCTTATTAGATACTAAAAGACTTGATGAAACCAGCCAATTTTTCCCTAAATTAAGTGCTCCATCTCTTGATGGTGCTGTAACAGCTTTAGGCGCTGTATTATCAGAGAGGATATATTCATCACCTTTCGAAATCTTCGACCACATTATTCGTGTATCAAACATTGTAGCAAAGGCAGATAAGTGGGAGTTAGCTAGCAAAGGTGGAACTCCGAATATATCTGATTTTGTTGAACACAGCCGTAGTTTATATGATTATGGATTAAAGAAAATAGCATCATTGCAAAGTGCTTATATTGTTTCATTTGGGGAGTATACGGCAAAAAACGAAGGGTTGTCATCTATAAAAACATTACAACAGAAAGCAAAAGAAAGGCGAGAAATAGAAGATTTGCGAATTGATGAACTTTATGATGACGCAAAGCCTCTAGAGCAAATATTAGCCTTGCTACCAGCATTTGGGGCACAAGATGGATTGGGAAACAATAGCACCTTTTATTCATTTAATAATATTATTGCGGCTATTGGTGACATCCTATTTCTAGAAGATGATAAGGAAATGCAAAATGAATTTGTACGTATGGGACAATTCAGAGAATATCCCTTATTTACAAATAGTAATCAACAATTTAATGCTGATGATTCGGATTTCGATGATAGTTTAGAAACAGAAGTTCCTTCATTTAAAAATATGTCATACGACAAACGCAGTAATTTACTTAAAAAATTTATTGATCAAATAGTTACTTGGAAAAAGTGTTCACCATTAAAAATTCCACCCTATATACTAGGACGAGTAATGGTGAGAACGCATTTTTCATTTGTTCGAATTTCCAAGAAGAAAAATTTAGGAGAATTATTGCATAGGCAATTGGTCGTTTTCCTTAATGCTATTCTTGTAGAGGAGGTGATGGAAAATTGTGGCAATAGTAAATTAAGGCTAACCAATCCAACAGATACTGATTTTATTTTTATAGAGAATTATAAAAATAATAAGGGAGAACACCCACTTTTTGATTTTATGTTTTCCTGTCCCATAATAAGAGCGTATTTAGATACAAAATTTTTTCCTGAGTTAAGTGTAGATATTCCATCAATAAATATATTTAATGAGATACAACAAATAAAGCTCAAAAAAGAAGGTGGTCAAACAATCTTTTTTGAGAGATATGCACGAAGAGTACAAGATACCATAGATGATGCTAATAGAATTATTGCTTACTTGCGCCAGGAGGGGATTACAAAAGAAACAGTTCAATTATAAGACGTAGATAAAGCAATTAGGTCATTATTTGGAAACGCTAGGATTTCTTCAAGCATTAAAGAGAGTTTATTGGAGAAAATTCAAAATAGTAATAGATGGTAAGCTATTGTTTACGTCAGCTATTTATGGATGGGCGGACTTTGTCTGACTATGAAAAGGGCAGTAACGTTGAATTTACCGACATTAAACGTCGCCTAATGCTCTGCGAACGAAAGGTAAACCCCCATATTCCGGATAATCATCTATGGGCTGCTCTGGAGTATTATGAAATAGACAGCTTAGAAACATTGTTAATAGAAGGGCTTGAGAAATTATCGGAAGAATATCTTACGGTTGTCAAGAATAAAATATATGTAAGAAAAGAAAAGTTTATTCAATGGCAAGAATTGCTTACTTTCTGTCCTCCTTTAATTTTAATTGCAGCTTATTCTTGCTATAAAAAAGTAGATGTTTCATATATTAATCATACGGCATTGCTTCCTCCCCACATGCCAGAATTAGAAAAAATAAAGGAAAAGCATT
Organism: Bacteroidales bacterium; assembly: GCA_031552425.1. Taxonomy (GTDB): domain Bacteria; phylum Bacteroidota; class Bacteroidia; order Bacteroidales; family Azobacteroidaceae; genus JAISFI01. The sequence continues at coordinate 2,292 of JAVBMM010000177.1, forward strand.
TAGGCTTCAATGATCTACATATTCATTTGAATGGATCTACTGAAACAGATATTATATGGCAAGATGCGCTATATTATTCCAATGAGTTTAGAAAAAATTATAAGAAAGCTCTAAAAACGGAATATGTGAAAGAGCAAAATGAGCAAGAATCTTGTTTCAAAGATTCAAATCATTTGTTCGATTTGCTAGCAAGGGCAAAGGCATTACGGTATTATTTAGTAAACATTTTCCATAACAAAAAACTACTATATCCTAACTCAAACAAAATTAGAGATGAATACAGCCAGTATCAGGAAAGGGAAATCCATCCTTTTAGAAGTGATAAGTATAAAGATTCGAGCGACCTAAACTTAGAACTTTTGATGTATAAGAAGTTGCTTGGTAGGATAAAGAATAGAAATAGTAGCATAAAAAATAAGTTAGCCAAAGCGTTTCATCATTATTTGCTAATACTAGGTTCTCTCAATAGATTTATTGTGCATCAAGTACATCAAAATGGATTTCAACAATTTCAAAAACTCACAGTAAACGAATTCAGAAGTCATTCAGAAGATAAATATGAAAAACGTTTTTTTCAGCTATATGGTAATGGTGGAGATTCTAACTTTAACATGCTAGAAGGACGTTTTGCGCCAAAAAACAAACCTGTTGATAATGATAAATTAATAAACAAAATTAGGCAAGGGTGGTATGCTTTTAAAAATAAAAAAGGGAAAGATAATCCTCCTAGACTACATCTTGTTTGTCATTTCATAAAAAAGCCAGCATCCAAACAGGATACATTTCGCCATGAAAAGCTTCGCCATGATCTTTGGGTTCAAGCTAATGCCATAAAGTCATTGAAAA
>JAVBMM010000124.1:0-6321 GCA_031552425.1 Bacteroidales bacterium
CCGGTATATCCGGAATATTTAATTCTTTTCTTACTTGTCCTGTAAGTAAAACAAAGCTACATATCAAAAAAAAAGTTGTAAATAATAAATGTTTCATGATTACTATGTTTTTATATGATAAATGATTTTATTGATATTCCGTAATTTGGATGTAAATGTATAATCTTTTATTCATTCATTATGTTAAATATTCTATAATTTCACAGGTATAACACAACCTTTTCTTTTTTTTATCTGTTTAAGGTGTATGAAGATCATTACAATACTAATGAAGTGATATTTTTATGTATTAAAATATAATATTATGGGAAAAGAAGGTGTAAAAACATTGAAATCGCTTGACGTCAAAAAATTGATCAAGATGTTAAATGCGGCATTAAGTGAAGAATGGTTAGCCTATTACCAATATTGGCTAGGGGCCCGTTTAATGGAAGGCCCAATGCGTACTGCCATTGAAGCAGAATTATTAAAACATGCTGATGAAGAACTCGGTCATGCCACTTTATTAGTAAATAGAATTATTGAGTTAGATGGCACTCCGGTGCTTTCTCCCGACGAATGGACAAAAACCGGCAATTGCAAATATTACCCCCCTTCTGATGTTTATATTGAAACTATTTTAGATGATAATTTAAAATCAGAAAGATGTGCCATTGATCATTACAAAGAAATTGCTGATTATACGGACGGTATAGACCATGCAACACATGCCATTGCCACTCAAATCTTAAGAGATGAACTGGAACATGAACAAGATATTGAAGATTGGATACAAGATATTCTACAAATGAAAAAGCATTTACGATAAAATCGTAAAACAAATTAAAATATATAGCGCACAGGATATTACGGAACAACATTACAAAAGACAAAACCTCATGAAAAATCTGTGTATTCTGTGTGCTGATCTACTAAAAACATTTACACTCCATTTCATTTTCACAAAGCAACACAAAAAAATTTCATTAATCAGACTATAAAATTTGTCAGATAAAAGAAATTTATTTAACAACTAATTTTTAATCCGTACATTTGTCCCATTTATAAAAAACGAACAAATGAAAGGATTTACTACTATCGGACTTTTGGTAATCGCTAATACATTCATGACTTTTGCTTGGTACGGACATTTGAAATTCAAAGAAATGAGTTTATTCAGTAATTGGGGATTACCAGCCATCATTTTATTGAGTTGGGGAAGTGCCTTATTTGAATATTGTTTTCAAGTTCCTGCCAACCGGATTGGTTTTGAAGGGAATGGAGGACCTTTCAACCTTTGGCAGCTAAAAGTGATACAAGAAGTAATAACTCTGGTAATATTCACTTTTTTCACTATTATTGTCTTCAAAAATGAAACATTCCGTTGGAATCACCTTATCGGATTTATATTTTTGATTTTAGCTGTATTTTTTATCTTCAAAAAATGATACCAGTATGCTTATTTTGATTTCTTCTGCCAAAACAATGGTTACCAATTCGCAAATAAAAGCTCCGACTTATACATTTCCCCGTTTTCAAAAAGAAGCCGAAGAAATTATTATGAATATGATTCAATATACATCTGAAGAATTATCCCAAATATTGAAAATAAATCCAAAATTAGCCGCTGAAAATTATCTCCGTTTTCAAGATTTTTTTTCAACAACACATACTCCATTACAATCTATTCTTTCATATAATGGAATTGTATTTAAGAACATCAATCCGAAAGATTTCACTCCGGAAGATTTTGAATTTGCACAAAAACATCTTCGGATAGCCTCTTTTGCTTATGGTCTTCTTCGTCCATTGGATTTGATTAAATCCTACCGGATGGAATATGACGTTAAACTTTCCGGACTTGCAGATGGAAATATGTATTCATATTGGCAAAATAAACAGACAAACACTTTGATTGACGATATAAAAAAATCAGGTGGAGAACTTATTTTTTTAGGAAGTATGGATATACAACCTGCTTTTGATTGGAAGAAAGTCAAAAAATCTGTCCGGATTATTATGCCGGATTTTAAAATTTGGAAAAACGGAAAACTTCAAACTATTGTAATTTACGCCAAAATGGCTCGTGGACAAATGAGCCGCTTTATCATTAAAAATCGGATTACAAATCCTGAAGAATTAAAAACTTTTTCATGGGAAGGTTTTGCTTACGATGAAACTCTTTCCACAGATAATAATTGGGTATTCACACAGTAAAGATCTTACAATCATAAATTTACAAGCGATCCAATTCTTTTCTCTGATTTTGGAAGAACTCCATCCGTTTTTTTTCTCCACTAAACGAAATCTGAGTAGAACTCTTCAACAACATATTAGTCCAATTCTTCATCTCCCGGATTGCATCAGGATCATCAATGACAAAAAAGTTCACACCAAAAAGGCGGAATGTAATTTTTGAAATTTTATTAGATTCCCACATAATAAAATCAGTATCAAAATTAACATTAGTCACATGAATTGTACAAGATATTTCTTCATTTTTCCCTAGGATAGCATCATGTTCCATATCTGACAAAATAACAGATGCCTCTTCTTTCATTTGTTTTACTTCTTCTTCAGAAATCAAATTCAAATGATGGAAATAATTTATATCATTGATTAATGATTTAATTAGTTCCTGTCCATAAATAAAATAAAATCTCGTTTGTTGAAATTCTTTCAATATCATCTTTTCCAAATGTATAGCTTTGGGAGAAATGACAAATTCCGACATTGGGATCGATTTATGCTTGGTATTTCGTTGATACATCCATTTATATACACGAAGTTTAGAAACTAACCTATATTTATAAAGATACAATACAGAAATATTATTATTGACTGAAAGAATATAATGATCCGGACTCTTCTTTAAGAGCATTATTTCCTCTAAAACTGTTTCCAATCTCAGAATATAATCTTCCATAAAAGATTCTTCTCTGATATATGATAATATTTTTGCCTTGTAAAATCGTTTATTTTCGTACTTATTCAGACTATCCAATGATATATCCATTTTTTTGGATATCTTCATGATTTCCTCAAATGAAAAATCAATTTCTCCCCGCAAACGACGATATGCAGCTTCTTTACTCATCGGTATAATTTCTGTAAGCATATCTACCGTATTGATACCTTCAGGAGTTCTTCTTCGCAAAATTTCAATGAATTCTTTAAAGCCGGAGGTCATACATATTATTCATATTAGATTTTTCCATCATTCTTCGCTGCAAATTAAAAAAATTCACCCTTTCAATCTCTCCGCTCCTAGAAATTAACGTTGAATACCTCATTAATGACTCGATCCAGTCTTTCGTATCATTACAGATTTCTTCTTCTACAGAAGATAGAAAGTTTATCTCAAACACATTAATTGCGGATGCCTTAAAATTATTACCTTCCACATAAATATAATTAGCATCAAAATAGGTATTTGCCAAATAGACCAATAAAGAGCCCCCAAATTCAGTTCGGGCTACTGTAATATCTTTTTCAAGTTCTTCCAGAAGTTGAAAACTTTCTTCTCTCAGGATTTTAACCTCATCTCGCAAAATTAAGCCCATCTCTGAAAAATAATGAACATCGTTAATATATGGCCCAAACAATTCCCTGATCCAAACATGGTTAGTGTCAATTTTCTTGACTGCTTCCATATACGTGGTCTCAATATGTCTCACTTTAGAAGGAATTCGTATTTCAGACATTCTCAAAGGACTCAAGGTATTTCGGCATTGGTATGCCCACTTAAAAAACCGAAATTTAGAAATAGCCGGATACTTAAAGGCATATGAAGTCGGCATAACATCAATAGCTGCATAAGTCTTTGCTCTGGGATCAAGTCCCATATATTTTGTCGCTACGATGACCTGTTCCATAGTCTTACAATAAGCATCAATCAGGTTATTTCCATTCATCCTGACAATGTTGGAAGAATATGTTCCTTCTTCTTTTATTTTTAGTAACTTATCCAGGGAAAGACGTAGGTACGAAGCAATCTGCTTAACTTCAACGAGGGTAAGAGGTATCTCCCCTCGCAATCTACGATAAGCAGCCTCCTTTTTCATAGGTATTATTTCCGTAAAAAAATCGACAAGATTCATTTCATTCGGAAGATTCTGCTTAATCACCTTAATTATTTCCAATGATGGGTCTTCCATACATGAAAACTAAAAAATTACAGTCAGGTTTATAATTGACAAATATATTATATTTAAACGTTAAAGCGTTTACAAAAGTAATTATTTTATCGAAAAACAGCTATTTTGTTTCTAAATTTAACAAAGTATTTATACAAATTGCAGAAATAGACATTTTTTTTTAGATAATGATATTATTATTGCTTTATTTATTAATAATTGTAACTTATTTTTGTTTATAAAAAGAAATATTATATGAAAAACAAAATCATAACTATATTATATAAAATGTCTAATGTATTTTTTCATAATGTGCGTGAAAATTATGATTTAGAAAAAAGAACAGGCATTGTTCCAGAATTCAGTAGTTATTTCAACCAAAACATTTTAGACATTTTTTTAGACATTAAACTCTATGAAAAACATTTATTGGAAATTGAGTTCTTAAAGGAATTAGGAGATGTGGAAATTTGTTTTCAAAATCAATATGGAGTAATTGTTTATGAATTACAAACTCCAACGGCACCCACACTACATATTTTTATAGACATCAATGACTTTGTTCCGGGGACTTATAAAATTCAAATTAATAATTTTACCCTAAAAAGCGAATTTACATTAAGTCAAAAAAAAATGCAAAAGGATGCCATCCTAATTCAATCAAAAGAGGGTACTTGTTTAAATTTATTACAACAAAGAAATTTGTTTTTCTCTATTTCTTAATGAGTACCTTATTACTTAAGACAAAACTTTTTCCTTATTTATTAAAATTATTCACACAAACTTACTTCCTGATTAATAAAATATAAAAATATCTGCCATTTATTTTCATATCAACGGTTTGGTATCTTTTTTGATCTTTGTCTTTTAATGCCTCATTTTGAAGTATTTGAAAAGTAACAATAAAAAGGAGAGATTGCATGAAGAGAATCAAAAATCTAAAAAATGGAAGTTTGTTATAAAAACAGAGCCATTGATTATTCAGAAATTTGTAACATTTTGTAATGTTATAATTCTTGTATACGTAGAGCATCATCTTCTCCCGCGTGATATATAATAATTAAAAGTATGAATTTATTGTATAAAACAGAACGCCAAACCTGTTTTTCATATGAAAGAGATAAATTACCGCTTATTGAAGTCATTGAATATCTAAAACACGAGCAACTAAACATTTTTAACGATGTCAATATTATCCTTTTCGTCACAAAAGGAGAAATTACGGTTTCAGTAGGCAAGCACATCAATAAGCCTGTAACAAAAAATAAATTCTGTTTTATTCCGGCTCAACATCCATGTACTGCATTAGCAAAAAAAAACTCTGAGGTTTTAATTTTTCGTCTAAATATTAACCTCGAATTTTGTGATCATTTTTCTTTTGAAATGCTTCTTGACGGAAATAAAAGAAAACTAAAAGAGACCATAGAATTTACTGCTTTGAAGATTACTTCAAAAATGGAAGATTATATTGAGTTAATTAAAATTTATTTAGAAGAGGGAATCAAGTGTTCTTTTTTTCTCACCATAAAACAAAAAGAATTACTATTTTTACTAAAAACATATTATACGAAAGAAGCATTATATAGTTTTTTCACACCTATATTAAGCACTGACATCCAATTCTCAAACAAAGTATATAAATATTATAAAAGAATAAAATCTGTTCCCCAATTAGCTGAATTAATGAACTATAGCACTTCCGGATTTGAAAAGAAGTTTAAAAAAGTTTTCGGATTCCCTGTCTATCAATGGATGAAAAAACAAAGGGCACAAAGTGTTTATCATGAAATAAATTGTACTAAAAAAACTTTTTCAGAAATAGGGTATGAATACGGCTTTTCTTCTTCTGCATATTTTTGCTCTTTCTGCAAAATGAATTTCGGAAAAACTCCTGGAAAAATTCGAAATTACAGTGGTAAAACATAATAGCAAATATGATTAAAAGTGTCAAGTTCTAATCACTTTCTTATTGATTAATTAGTGAGTTAAAATTCAAATTCCCAGTTATTCCTATTTCCTCTACAAAATATTTATCATGAGAAATAATTAACAAACTACCTTTATAATTTTTAATTGTTTGTGTCAATATCTGTAATCCGGCAATATCAAGGTTGTTTGTCGGTTCATCCAAAATAATTAAATCAGGAGTCTGATTACCAATCATCAGACAGCACAGGTAAAGCCTCATTTTTTCTCCTCCACTTAA
>JAVBMM010000015.1:0-10759 GCA_031552425.1 Bacteroidales bacterium
AATTTCCGTTCAACAACGTTTAGAAGAATCTTTAAGTATTTTATTACGAGAAACTATTGCTGTTACCGGAGCAGGAAGAACAGATTCCGGTGTGCATGCAAAATCAATGGTTGCTCACTTCGACACCGAAAATGAAATAGACACCAAACAATTGACGGAAAAACTTAACAGCATTCTTCCACTTGATATTGCTATTATTAAAATACTTCCGGTAATTCCGGAAGCTCATGCTAGATTTGATGCTATTTCCCGTACTTATAAGTACTATCTTTCTGATAAAAAAGATCCATTCGGGCATGAATTTACTTATAAAATTCAACCGGGAATTGATATAGAATCTATGAATTTAGCTGCCAAGCAACTATTTAATTACAAAGATTTTACCAGTTTCAGCAAATTACATACAGACGTAAAAACCAATAACTGTAAAATCATGAAAGCTTACTGGGAAAAGTTGGATAATGAATATATTTTCACCATTCAAGCCGACCGTTTTTTAAGGAACATGGTAAGGGCTATTGTCGGCACTTTATTAGATGTCGGTAGAAGAAAATTATCTATTGAAGATTTTCGTGGAATCATTGAAGCAAAAGACAGATGTAAAGCCGGAAGTTCTGTTCCCGGAAATGCTTTGTTTTTAATTGATGTGGAATATCCGAGTAATCTATTTATTTGATTTTTCTTTATATAAAGTCACTTTGCCTATTATTCCTGAAGATACCGGAGGTATATCAACCCTCAAATCGCTCAACAACCAAGTACTTTTTTCTTCTTTATCTTTTTGCCATAGCAGTTGATTGACCCACACATTAGTCACTTGTACTTCTAATGTATTTTTACCTGATTTTACGACAGAAGAAGTATTGATTCGATATGGTTTTGTCCATAAAGTTCCCAGCTCTTTCCCATTTAATTTTACAGAAGCAATTACTTGTATATCTTCAAAATCAATGAAAAGGGGTTGTTTTAAATCCGTTTTATCCAAGTAAAAATCTATGGTGTAAATGGCCGTTCCAGAAAAATATTTTATTTTGGAATCATTTGATATTGTCCAATCAAAGAGATGTTGTGTATTAATGATAAAATCTGTATTCAGATTTTTATTAGTAAAACGAATATTCCAAGTACCTTGTATTTTTTTAACAGGTTCATAATGAATAATATTTCTCTCTACATTTAGATGATCTTTTTTACCCGATCCTTTTTCGGAAAATACCATAAAACAACTTTCTCCTGCTTCTAAATATAAAGGAACAATCGTTCTATTATTCTCATTACTATATTCAGGCAATAAACGGGAAGTTCCATCTACAGCATTCCACCATTCGGGAGATTCATTATTAATTCTAAATGAAGCATTGAATTTTACATTATTTTTTCCTTGATTTGTAAGGAAATAAATATCTTTATCTTCCATTTTTCTATGTATCCACAGTATAGAATCTTTGCTTAAAATAAGGTCTCCTTTTGTATTATTTTCTTCTAACACCTGATCCAGAGGAACATTATAATACACCATTCCGTTTCCTACTTTACGTCGAATTTGTTCATTTTTATCAACCATATTTTTCCCCCAGATAGATGTTGCGATTGCTTTCACTTCATCGTCACATGCCGGATATCCTGACAAACTCGGAGATTTCACCGGAGGAGCGCCAACTACAATTCCTCCTTGCTCCAACAATGATCGGATTTTTTTCAATAAAGCAGGCCGCATTGTTTCCAATGGAGGGAGTATCAACGTGGCATAACTTGCTCCGCCAGGTAATACTAAACGACTGTTTTTCACAGTCATATACTTTTCAATTACTTCTGCATTGACAAAATCATAATCATACGATTTACTTAAATGCTCATCTACCCAGCCATCCATTTTTGGAGCATCTTCTCCGATAAAGAAACACACATCCGCAACATGATTTCCTTGTTGCAACATAAAATAACATCTTCTTAAGTAATCCACCCATGATTTAGCTTGTTCAAACCAAGTATTATGGCGATTGATTTCTGTTCCGAACCATGCATTAATCCCGGGAACCTTGTCTTCATAAGGTTGATGAATATAAAGATGAAGTACTCCTTGATTGATTCCTTGTGTATAACTCCAATCTCCTATTGTTTTGAGTTTTCCCGGATGACAGGAAAACGGAACTTCGGAAGATGTATAAGATTCCGCATAAACCCGGTTTTTTCCATAGATATGACTTGCAGAAGCCGCTAAACGGCATTCAACGGAAGGCCTATTTGTCCAAAACTCTCCTCCTATTTCATGAGCACGTCCTCCATATTTTAAAAACTCGGAAGGAAATCCCCAATGTCCATAGTTTTCCAACCACATTTTCACTCCATTTTCTTCACAAATATCTCTCAATCCGCCTACATATTCATCTGCTATTTTATCTGCAATCAGTCTCCGCATGTCCCATAAAAACCGGTCTGATTCTTCTGCTGTACCAACTATTGTTCCGGTTAATACCGGCAACCAAGGGACAGGATCATATCCATTTGTTTTTATAAATGATTCCCGCATATCATCCGTCCAATTTTGAGGACCGGTTTCATAACTATCTGCAATAATCCGTTTCAGAGATTTTTTTTCTTCCGGAGACATGTTATTGATTAACTTACCTGCATAAGAATCAAAATGTTTACGCAGGGCATTTCTGTTCATTTTATCTGTTTCCAACCCAACAGCAGAAGGTGAAGCAGGAGTATTGACTGTTCCGGTAGTAGTCATTCCAATACGAATAATCTTCCAATTTCCTTTAGGAGCATTTTCCCAAACTAACAAATCTCCTTTCAGATGTTTCGATAAATCTACCACTTTATCTTTCGGAATATTTCCTATTGAAGAAGATTCTGTCTGTGTTTTCCATTGAAATTCTTCCCATCCGGGTTTACTTTGATTAAGCATTTTATTCAACCATTTTTCCGTAGCATTTTCTAATTTATTCGAAGAAGAGAGGTCTATTCCTGTCAATTCAAAATTATCCGGAATACCTTTCAAAATGATGCGAAATTTCTCAGAAACAATATCATTCAAAGCAAGAATCATATCTCCACTCGGAATGGGACCTCTTTGTAGACTGTTATGTGCATGATCAAAAAAATGTTCTTTAACGGTAACGTATTTTCCTTTTTCCGGTATTTGCACTTCTATATTAGTTTTGAACCTCATCTCTGTAGGAGAAATCGTCAAACTTCTCGCCGTAAATGGTTTTACATAACTAATATCAATTATTATTTTTTCCTTATTTTTATTATAAAATTTACAAATAGTTTCTTTTTTTCCATCAGTTAAAAAATCAGCATTGGAAACATTACAAGAAACATTCATAACTTTCTTCTCAGTACTTGCCTGATCTGCCGGATAAGCCAAAACAGCTACATCCTGAAAAAAATCAGTTGGTTTCTTGAGTGCAATACAAACCGTTCCGAAACTGCTGACAAGTGTATCGGAATATACCAAATAACGCATGGCATCTTCCTTCTTTACCCAAGGTCCTCCGGACTGGCTCCAACCGGGACAATTAAAAAAGCTAATACCCATTCCCAAACGAGTCCCTTCTTCTACAGCATGTTTCATACAATTCCACCACTCTTTACTCAAAGAAAGTGCATTTCCCTGCGGAATACTGTCTATTTTTATGTAAGCTTTTGGATTAGATGGTTGTTTTACGAAAATATCAGCAATAAAAACCTCTCCTATTCCAAACTTTTTCATCGCCTCTAAATCCTTAGTAATCCCTTCTTTGGAAATATGTCCACTCATAAAATACCAATAAGTGGCCGGTCTGGTAGAATCCGGAGGAGTTTCAAAACCTTTCTTTAACTGATCATGAGTAATAGATGATTGACAAACAGGAATGAAGAAAAAAATAATCAAAAAAAACAATATAGATTTCCGGATTAACTTCATATTTTTTGGTTATTATGTTGAAAGTTACAAAACTACTGATTTATTTTCTCATATACAATCTGAAAACTTCACGAAAAAGCCTTACATTTGCAAATCAATTATTATCTTTTCATCTGATGATATGACACATGAATCTATACAAAAAAATGTAGAAAAACTGGCAAATGTTCTCTCTGAAGAATATCGCTATATTCCTGTATACAACAGACAGTTACCTTCTGTAGAAAAGATAAAAGAGCTAATGGAAATCATCAGGGAAGTTATTTTCCCGGGTTTTTTCGGAAAATCATACGTCAGGAATCAATCGTTACAATATCACACAGGAGTAAATTTAGATAAGTTGTATCATTTGCTGTCTGAGCAAATATACAATGCCAAAGTTTTTGAGACTGATGAAAATTTTGCAGAAGAGGAATGCAGGGATAAGGCCTTAATATTCATTGATAAACTACCGGAAATCAAGCGTTTACTATCTACTGATGTAAAAGCCATTTTTGATAATGATCCGGCCGCTAAACACTACGGAGAAATTATTTTTTGCTATCCGGCAATTAAAGCTATATTGAACCACAGAGTGGCTCACGAACTTTTTTTATTACAAATCCCAATGATCCCCCGGATTATTGCTGAAATGGCACATGAAGAAACCGGTATTGATATTCATCCGGGAGCTACTATCGGAGAATATTTCGGAATAGATCATGGTACTGGCGTTGTGATCGGACAAACTTCTATTATTGGAAATCATGTTTTTATATATCAAGGAGTTACACTTGGAGCCAAAAGCTTTACTTTAGATGATGCAGGTAACCCGATAGATGTTCCCCGACATCCTATTTTGGAAGATCATGTGACGGTTTATTCTAACTCTTCTATTTTGGGAAGAATCACTATTGGAGCCGGAACAGTTATTGGTGGAAACGTATGGTTAACACATAGTGTTCCCCCTAATTCCAAAGTTTTACAATCAAAAGCACAAGAAAGTTCATTCATTGGTGGATTGGGAATCTGAAAGTAAAATAAACACAAAGGAGACTCACTTTATATAAACTTAATCTTTCTAGCAGCAAATAAGCTCATTTTTATTAATAACAATCCATGTTTAAATCGGCTGATTTGTGTATTTCCGTATTCCCGGTCCTTGTAACGAATAATAATTTCCGTCATTTTTAGATTTTGTTTAGCTGCGCCGAAAAGCAAATCAAAATCCCCAAAAGGATCAAAATCTCCGAAATAATCACGATTGGCGCTAATCGTTTCATAATCTTTTTTATAAAGGACTTTGGTTCCACATAGTGTGTCTTTCAAGCGTTGTCCTAGCAAAAAAGAGAAAAACCATCCGAAAAACTTATTTCCTAACAAATTTAAGAAACGCATGGCTTTTTTCTCCATCGGATAAATCAACCGGCAACCATTGATAAACTCTCCTTTATTATAACGCAAAGCTTCATAAAACTTAGGCAATTCTTCCGGAGGCATTGTCAAGTCTGCATCTAAAATCATCAAAATCTCTCCATTTGCAGCAGCAAATGCTTCTCTTACGGCATTTCCCTTTCCCTTTCCGGTTTGCTTCATTAAACGGATGTTTTTTTGAGGATATGCAGCCTTAACCCGCTCCATCTCTTCGTATGTATCATCAGAAGAGTTTCCTTCTATAAATATGAATTCCTGAGATATCCCAAAATCCGGTGTCCTTTTAATTGCATTTTCAATATTACCTTTTTCATTTCTCGCTGGAATAATAATCGACACACTGGCCGCTTTATCTTCACTTAATATAGGTCGGGCAACAGCTATATTAACTAAATCCAAAGAAGAAAATCCAGGTAAATTGGCAAAAATACGGTTAAATATAAAATCAAGAACAGGTATATACATAGGTAACCATACTTTCTTTTCCGTTTTGATGATCTGAAAATTTTCCAACTGCAATAAACCATCTAAATCTTTGGTAGAAAACCAGTTTTGATTGGGTTGTTTTTGTTTAAGCCCTGTGAATTCCAAGAATTTGATAAAGGGTTCCCATAAAAAACTATATTGGGAAATGACTATCCTTGTTTGAGGATGACATAATTTACGAATATTATGTATCGCTTTTTGAACGTCCCACAAACATCCTATGGTATCACTAAGAATGATATAATCGAAAGTTTCATTCAATTGTAATTCTTCTATATCATCCATATAAAAATGTAATTCCGGATATTTTTGTTGTGCTATTTTTATTACTTCCGGAGAAAAATCAATCCCAACACCATAAGAAGGATGCACGGCATGAAGCAAGTTTCCGCTACCACAACCTATTTCCAACACTCGTTTCCCGGATGGGATAATAAAAGAAAAGTATTTTTCAAGTAATCGATGGTAATAACGGTTTCTTTTGTTCCATTTTTCCCTTTTCGAAGCCGTTTTACAATAAAATTCGTATATATCTTTTTTTACCATTTAGAAATTGTAATATGATTCTGTTTTATATGATTTCATCCAAAATAAAGATGTTTTCTTATTGTTTTTAATAAAAAAAACTCTAAATTCGCCGCAAGGTAATTAAAAATTTTCATACAAAATAAACATTGAGAATTATGTCTAAAAAAACAATTATTCTTCCCTCTTTATTTGAAAAGCTAAACAAGCATTTAGAAAAACACAGCACATTATATTTTTATTTCTCTTTAGGCTTTACATTATTATTTGGATTACTTTTATATGATCCTAGAGTAAGTTTATCAGGAGATGATTCCACCTACATCTTAAATGCCCGGGATTTTTGCACAAAATTTCAATTCCCGGGATTTCAAGGGCCATTATACCCCATGGTAATCAGCGTCATCGTTATGATTTTTGGGATTTCACTTTTTCCGTTAAAAATATTCTCTTTATTATCAATAGCAGGTTTTATATATTTCACATATAAAGCTTTCCGAAACAGAATTCCGGCTATTTTATTATTTTCAATGCTGATACTTGTCGCCATTAATTCTCACATACTTTATTATGGTAGCCAAACCTACAATGACGCTTTTTATTTATTTATTCAGTCTATTTTTATTCTTGTGTTTTTTCGCTATTTCATTGACGAAAAAGAGGAAAAAATCAGTTGGAAAACAGATATAAAGAGACATATCTTTTTGGCTTTATGCTTGATGGGAGTTTCTTTAACCCGTTCTATTGGAATGGCTTTGGTAATAGCTGTTGTCGTATATTTCCTATTTTACCGTAAATGGAAAAATGCCTGCATGGCAATTTTATTTTTCACGATATTTTTATTTGCATTTCAAGGAATTAAATCTACAGTTTGGGATTCTTCGGGATTTCAAATTACTACACAAGGAAGTGCTTTAACCAATAAAGATTATTATCATCCGGAATACGGACAAGAAGATATTTCGGGTTATTTTAACCGGTTACTCGGAAACTCTGATCAATACTTGTCAAGAGATTTATTTTCCATTATGGGCTTACGGAAAGCTACTCCTGGAGTTCCATTAAAAAATTATCCTTTTTTAGCTGTCTTGATGTATGCAATAGCTATAGGTGTTTTATTTTTCACTTTCAAAAAGAGTAGGTATATTTTTTTTATAACAGTCATGACAGGATGTTTTCTTCTTGTCACATTTACCGTTTTACAAGTTTTTTGGGGACAGGAACGGCTTATCATACCCTCTTATCCATACCTTTTACTAATTATATTTTCTTTTCTCTATTATTGGCTGAACAAAGAAAAATTCCGTTCTATACAATGGATAATAGTTATTCCTTTTGTCATTCTATTCTTTTCCGGTATAAGTGATACTTTCAAAAATATATCTGAAGTAAGAAAATTGAAAAATGAATACAGTGGACTTTCTTCCGATTGGAGAAATTATATGCAAGCTTCTCGTTGGATTGGAGAAAACTTAAAAGAAAATGAGGTTGCAGCATGCAGGAAACCTTCCATCTCAATGATATATTCCGGAGGAAAAGATTTTCATGGAATTTACTCTGTTCCCAGTGAAAATTTTGATACATTCCTAAAAAAATGGGAACAAAATCCGGGAAATTATGCAGCATATTTGATTGATAATAAACTGACAAACGAATCATATTACACTATTCAAAAGCAGTATTACGCAGGAGTTTCTGTTGGAAACCTTCATTTTATGATAGTCCAATCTCCGGATTCAATAAATAAAGATAAATCTTTGCAAAACATACAATTCATTCAATCTCCGGAGCAAATGAAACAGTTGGCGGAAAAAGCAAACAACCAGGTTTCACTTACCTACGCTGATTCCTTGCTGACAAATTTATCAAAAAACAATGTTACACACGTTTTAACTGCCAATTTACGCATAAATCCGGATGCAAAAACAGGACAAATTATTTCCACTGTAGAAAGATATGTATATTACATTCAAGAGAAATATCC
The DNA here is from genome assembly GCA_031552425.1 of Bacteroidales bacterium. Classification (GTDB taxonomy): domain Bacteria; phylum Bacteroidota; class Bacteroidia; order Bacteroidales; family Azobacteroidaceae; genus JAISFI01. Next base: position 8,328 of record JAVBMM010000015.1, read on the forward strand.
GTACTTGTTTACAGTAGAAAAACAAATCGGTGCTGACAATGACGAACCCGCAAGAATACTGAAAATACAATGGGAAAGCATAAAAGAAAACCAATAAATAATTCAATAATAAAATTATGTTCTTTAAAAAACTGAAAATCACACGAATCAAACTAAACATTGCTTCAATTTTATATCGAATCACAAAAATATTCTATCGGTCTGACAAACAAATAGTAAACAGGAATGGAATTAATTTTGAATTATACCTGAATGAAGGAATCGACCTGCACACATTTTTATTCGGAGGATTTCAAGAGCATGTATACAATAACAAATTAATAAAAATTGCACCGGAAGACGTGATTTTTGATGTAGGTGGAAACATCGGAATCATGGCGTTATTTTTTGCCAAACAAGCTTCCAATGGCACCGTATATTCATTTGAACCCACTTATTATGCACTTGGAAAATTCAAAAAAAATATGGAGTTAAATCCTGATTTGTCCCAGCGAATTATACTTACTCAATGTTTTGTTTCTGCTACAGAAGAAACAAAATCTGATTTAATTGCATATAGCAGTTGGCCGGTCAACAATAACGAAGAAAAACACGAAATCCATTGCGGAGTTGCAAAAAACACAGAAGATGTACCCAGTATCACCCTGGATAAATTCGCCAATGAAAATAAAATCAATCAATTAAACCTGATAAAAATTGATACCGACGGACACGAATTTGAAGTATTGAAGGGAGCAACAGATGTATTACAAAACCTTCGTCCTAAAGTTATTCTTGAAATCGGGATTTACATCATGAAAGAAAGAAACATTACATTCAACGATTATTATACGTTTTTCAAAAAATACAACTATACCCTTTACACTACTAAAGGAAAAATTATTACAAATACCAACTATAAAAAATTAATTCCGGAATACGGAACCATTGATATGATAGCCATTCCTACATAAAAAAATAGAGATATGAAATTCTTTATAACTGCTTGATAATTTCGTTCAAGTAATAAAATCAAAGACTTGAAATCTTATTTCATCCTTATATAGTGACGAATAGAGTTTTCATTTATCTCTGAAGATAGATATCTTAATATTAACTCATCCTCTGTCAATTTCTCTATCTCATAAACACCTGATTCTCCGTTGAATTTAAATCTAAATGTAAATGTACCATCAGGATTAAATACAGCCCAATAGGGAACATGTTTTAAAGAAGTAAGTACTATAGAATCTCCACTCACTCTATTATATTTTCCTTTAATTGTCCAACGAGTTGAATTTTCTTCACTATAACTATAATAATTATTATTCGATTGGAAAACTAAATTACAACTAGAAGTAATGTCGTGACATTCTATGCTATTATTATCATCCGAATCTATATAACAACGTCTAACTTCTCTCCAATCTCCAATAATTAAATCTGAATTCCCATCATCTTTTGAACAAGATAAAAAGAAAATGAAAACTAAAATGGATAAAAAAATGGTATTCTTCATAATTAAATGATTTTAAGAGGTAAAGATAAATTATTTGTAACTTATTTGTATGTTTTTTCGTAAAATATTGCCTTTTTTACCTAATCAGAAAAAGCATAAAAAAAAGCTCATGTCCTTTTTCAAAAAAACTCAGCTTCTTTTCCTCAAAAGGTCAGTATCTTTTAAAATTTACTGTAGCATCTTTTTTTAAAAGCTCGGCATCTTTAAAATTTTATTGTAGCATCTTTTGACCTTTACTAGATTTGGTTTACGACTTTGCAGATTATTACTAATTTTAGTTTAAACACTTTATTACTAACCTAGTTTTACATCTCTTAGAAATAGAATCGGAGGAATTATATGTGTAGCTTTTTAAAGCAGAAAAGCGACCTAACATCCTGTTAATAGTCGCTTTTCTTGGCGGAAGGAGGGGGATTCGAACCCCCGGTGCAGTTACCCACACGACAGTTTAGCAAACTGTTGGTTTCAGCCACTCACCCATCCTTCCAAGGCTCATGCTGACCTCAATTCTTGCGAATTGCGGTGCAAATATAGAAGAATCTTTTGTACTAAGCAAAGTTTTACCGGAGTATTTTGATTTTTTGTTATAACTTTGTATGCTGTATATGAAAATCAATTTATTATATTAACCGACTGATGAAAAAAAAAACTTCTTACAAAAAACTTTTAACCATAATCGCAAGTATTGTCCTTGGTTTATCAATTATATCCGGCATAATCATATATCGAATATTGTATGCTCCAGCTTTTGATATCCAGGAAACAACTTATATATACATTGATGAAAGAAAGAACTATGATGAATTGCTTTTGCAACTTCAAACTTCAGCTCATATTAAAGATATAGAAAATTTCAAAAAATTATCCTCTGCAACTAAATATCCTGAAAAAATGAGAACAGGGCGTTATGCTGTTCATCCAAAAACGACAATGA
>JAVBMM010000098.1:0-24878 GCA_031552425.1 Bacteroidales bacterium
CTTCGAATGGCATTCTAAGGATATATAATACTAATCCATCTGCTAACATCGGCACTGCAGGCAGATCATTCATGGCAGGAAGCTTGTCGAATTATGACCAAATATTCGATCATGTACTGAAAAAAAATCAAGCTTCGGAAATAACTTGGACATTTAATATGAGGTCGATGAAAGGAGCGCTGTATGCATTTGATCTTGACAGCGCCAATTATGCTCTTGCCGTTGTATTGGCAGCCACCGAAGCAGATTTTTTATCGCCGACCTGCAAAGGATATGCCGTTACGATGAGAAATTCAGGATCCACAAAAGCAGTTATACGTCTCGAGAGATTCGAGAGCGGCCTAGGTTCTAATGCAAGCCTTACGAGCCTTACAGTACCATCTGAAAGCATCAACACAAGTTATGCGAGCGTAAAAGTTACATACGAGCCAAAAACAGATACTTGGAAATTATTTTACCGGATAGACGGAAGTTCTGCGTTCAAAAATCCGCTGGTTGAAGACGATACAGAAGGTTATTTGCAGCAGGTGGGAACAGGAATAGTAGACGGAACCTATACAGGAATAAAAATGACAAATTTCGGTTTCTTTCTGAACCACGGTTTTTGGTCATCGGGAGCTCAGTCGAAAGCGTTGTTCGATAATTTTAAAGTATTTTTATCCGCAGCGTCTTCTGATGCTTCTTTGTCGGACTTGAAAGTCAGTACCGACAACGGAGGGAATTACCATTCGTTAACGTTGTTCAGTCCGTTGCAGAAAAAATATCAGTATTATCTGACTAAAGATCATTCTCTCCCATTAATAAGCGCTGATAAATTTTATGAAAAAGCATCCGATCCCATCATTTTACAAGCTACTAACCTGCAGGGGACTGAGGCTGAACGCACTGCTACTGTTACGGTTATCGCCGAGGACGATGAAACATCAGAAATCTATACTATTGAGTTTATCGAAACCGATAATATTTATATCTGTGGCATGGGAGATGCCGGAGGAACAACAACCGGAGGAGGTGCTGCCTCATTTGCTCCCGAAGGGTGGACACACTCAGGGATGTATTATTCTGGCACGTTAGAACGCGGTAATAATAAATATGAAGGGCAGGCGTCCGTACGCTGTTCTACGACTTCTACCTCATCCAACCTGACCCTGCCTACAATGAACGGAATTGGAACGTTGAGATTTTATGCAAGAAAAAAAGATGAAGGAGTTACCGGAAATATCAAAATTTCCATCCAAAAAGACGGAGGAGAATGGACTGAGGTAGCTGACTTAGGAGATATAAACAACCTGGATTATCAGGAATTTTCCGTCCCTGTCAACCAAAAAGCTGTAACGAGCATGCTGGTGAAGGTAAATATTACAAAAAATGGAGACTCTTATGCCTCTGAAGGATATTACTTTGATGATTTCTCTTATACGGCTCCAAGTGTAGAAGCTAGCCTTAAAAAAACGGCAAGTATAACATATAAATTACATCATTTGCAAAAAGGTTTTGCTATCGACGCGGAATCCGCCAAAGTAGAAATATATAATAGTATAGGTATATTACAGCAATGTGCATCGGTTCAAGGTACACGTAGCTTCAATATCGACCAATCGGGAATCTATATTATCCGTATCTCCGGCGAACAAGGGAATTATACCACTAAATATCTGATTAAATAAGATATTTCTACTTACTTAGTCAGTTTATCGTTTTTTATCCAATATAAATTCTATTATAGACAAATCTTATCTCATTTATCTTCCACTAGATCCATTTAATTGCTTTAGACGCATTTAGAGTATTTTGTTTCGTTTTTTAGATACCACCCTGTTTTTTTATGCAATATTTTTGTCAATAAAAAGTTTTAATAAAAAAGTCAAATACATGAAAATAACATTATTCAGATTAATTCTATCAATTATACTCCTTTTTTCTATTGTTCAATTTACAACATCTAAAAACAACCAAGATTTCTCCACAAGAGGATTTCATATTGATTTAAGATGCCAAGTAATGACAATGCCAGCTCTGAAGTCATTTGCAAAAGATTTATCCGAGATGGGCATAAATACTATCATTATGGAATGGGAAGCCTCTTTCCCATATACAAGGAACGCCACCTTATCCAATAAATACGCATATAGTAAAGAAGAGGTTAAATCTTTCGTAAGCTATTGTTCTTCTTTAGGAATAGATGTTATTCCGTTACAAAATTGTTTTGGACACGTAGAATACATTTTAAGACACGATAGATACTCCCAAATCAAGGAAGACAGCAAGGAAATTTCTCAAGTTTGCCCATCAAAAACAATGGCATGTAAAACTATTTTTACAGATATATTTTCCGAAATGGCAGAACTTCATACTTCAAAATATTTTCATATCGGCTGCGATGAGACCAGACTTTTAGGAACATGTAAACAATGTGCCTTAAAAGTAAAAAACGAAGGGAAATCAAAACTTTTTGTCGACTATGTCAATTTGATGTGTGACATTGCGCGTTCAATGGGAAAACAACCTATTATTTGGGCGGATATTATTTTAAAATACCCCGAAGCAATTAAAGAGCTTCCTAAAGATATCATTTTTGTTGACTGGAACTACGGATGGAGTAGTGATAAATTCGGAGATATGAACAACCTCCTTAAATCCGGAATTACTATATGGGGAGCTCCTTCTATTCGTTCTGCTCCGGACAATATTTACTTAACCCAATGGAATAAACATTTCAGCAACATAAATACATTTATACCTTATTCAAGAAAAGCAAATTATCAAGGAATCGTTATGACATCTTGGTCTACTTCAGGAACCTATGGATTCAGTTACGACACAGGATGGGAAGTAATCAACATGTTACCAATCAGGTGGGTATATCCGCTTTCCGGTTTTCGAATTTCTGTAGCTGCATATGCAGAATCTCTAAAAAATGAAGAACCTCTTGATACAAAAAAATTTACAATAAGTTATGCACAGGAACGCTTTGGATTATCTTCTACAGACAGCGAATTATTATGGAAAATTCTCAACCACCCTCAAGAAACAATAAGAAACGGAAAAGAATCCAAATCAAATAGAACTATCTCCGAAGTAAAAGAAGAATTCATTACATTACAAAAACAGCTTTCATCACTAAAACCCATACGAAATCAAAAAGAATTTGACCATTTCCGGTTAATGTTCGATATAAGAATCGAATACTTATCATTCAAAGAAATAGAATCCAAATATCAATCGAATGAGTTCAATAGGAATAAAGCAGACAACCTCTTTAAAGAACTCGAAACGCTAAAGACAAAAACATCTGAAATCAATCAACGTTTTATTTCTCTTAACAAAAACTTTTTACATGATGATGAATTAAAAGAAATTAATCGTGTACGTAATGAAAAATTCCTAATTTTGCACGAAACAATAAAAAAAATGGTGCAAGCCAAATAATTTTAATTACATCAATTAATTTTTAAGTCCAATGAAAAAAACAATCTTTTCTTATGTTGCAATTTCAATGTTAGCTTTATTAATCACATCTAGTGTTCAAAAAACAAAACATGTTTTGATTATTGGAGACTCCATTTCTATAGGGTATACTCCTTTTATTAAAGACGCATTATCTCCAGATGACATCATCGTAGAGCATAATCCCGGGAATGGGGGATCTACTAAAAGAGGCGTAGAAAGCATTGAAAAATGGCTTGATAATAAAGAATGGGATGTAATAGTTTTCAACTTCGGGCTACATGATCTAGTACATAAAGATAGTCTTAATAAGTATGATGTAAACGGGATAGTAAGTATCACCCCTGAAGAGTACGAAAAGAACTTAAACTTTATAGTTGGGAAATTAAAAGAAACAACCGCCACCATTTTTTTTGCGACAACTACCACTGTACCGGAAGGAGCATCTGGGAGAAAAGTTGAAAGCCCTGCAATCTATAATGAAATCGCAACCAAAGTGATGAACAAAAACAAAATAAATATAATTGACTTATATACAGCCTCTTTAGAAATCCATCCCAAAAACTCAAAGCCAAAAAATGTACATTATACTCCGAATGGATATGAAGAGTTGTCAAAATACATAGTTGATGCTATTAGGCCTGCTTTAAAATAACAACATACTAAATCAATCATAAAATGAGAATAATCAAACTAAGCATTTGTTTCATCGCTTTATTCACAGTACAATTTGTATCTGCAGAAAAAAATGAAAAAGAAAAATTCATAGTAGCAGGATACGTAAATGCCAATTGGATCAAAGATAATACCGATTTGGAATTTGTCAATCACCTTGACAGGATTTTCTTTTTCGGCATGTCTCCCGATACTGCAGGAAATTTTATAGTTAAAGAAAATTATCTCAAAAGCTATCAAATTATACGTTCAAAAATGACCAAGGGTCAAAAAATTCTATTGGTTGTAGGAGGTGGTGCTACTTCAAAAAACATGCATATAATGGGGAACGACTCAATAAAACGCAATACATACGCGAATAAATTAGTCGCTTTTGCAAAAGAACATAAATTTGATGGTATTGACATGGATTGGGAAACTTATTCAAAATCCGGCCCAAGGTTAGAAGTTCCAACAGAGAATTTAATCAAATTACTTTCTGCCATTAAAGAACAAATGCCCAAGAATTTTATTTTGACGGCTGCCTTAGGAGGTTCTAAAAATTCTGCAAAACAAGCTGCAGACATCCTTTACTTAGTAGAAGATGTTAGCGTTATGTTATATGCTTCCGTAACTAAAGAGGGACTACATGCTCCCATGAGTTATGTTATAGAACGATTACAGAACTTCACAGCAGTCAATTTTCCTAATGATAAGCTGTTAGTTGGTGTTCCATTTTATGGAAGAACGACAGATAAAAAAACTATGGTATATAGAAATATTGTAGATAAACTTACTCCGGGAGATACTCAAACCGGTATATATGATGGATATTCTTTCAATAGTGTGGGGCTTTTAAAAGAAAAAGTAAAATATTTGAAAGAACACGGATATCGAGGAATTATGATCTGGGAAACAACTCAAGATGCTCCTTATTCAAATCCAATGTCTTTATTAAGAGGAATCTGCGAAGAGGTAAATGCAAAAACAAAATAAGCTTTGATTTTGCACATTTATAAAATGAGGATGTGTTAAAACGACTTTTGACATATCCTCATTTATTATTTTGGCGAATTCAATATCATAACTCTCGTGTAATTTTGTTAAAAATACATAAAAATAAAAGTATTCATTCAATACATCTTACTCTTCTTTGCCTATTAGCTAATTTTTCCCTACCTTTGCACCGTTTTTCGCCGTAAAAATCCAAAATAATCATATAATTTATTGATTATTCAAAATTTATCTTGTATTTTTGCTGCCCCAAAACAAATAAAGAATCAAAAAGAGAATAAAATTTATTATAAAGTTTAAGAATTAAAAGTACAAAAATGCCTACTATTCAACAATTAGTAAGAAAAGGAAGGGCCGTTTTGGAAGTAAAAGGTAAATCTCCCGCCTTAGACTCATGTCCTCAAAGACGTGGTGTTTGTGTAAGGGTTTATACCACTACTCCTAAAAAACCCAACTCAGCTATGCGTAAAGTTGCTCGCGTTAGATTGACTAACCAAAAAGAAGTGAATGCTTATATTCCGGGAGAAGGTCATAACTTGCAAGAGCACTCTATTGTATTAGTTAGAGGTGGACGGGTAAAAGACCTTCCGGGTGTACGTTATCACATTGTACGCGGAACCTTGGATACTGCCGGTGTAAACGGCCGTACTCAAAGACGCTCCAAATATGGTGCAAAACGACCCAAACCAGGAGCTGCTCCTGCAACAAAAGGTAAAAAATAATATTTTACCATACAAATCAAACTGAGAAATTAAACAAAGTAAAATCAAGTTTGAGTTTTTTGGATAAGGCTAAATAAGTAATTAAAAATAAAAATCAGTAATTAGGAATTAAAAAACTATTGAGAAATATTTTCATTCTTAATTTTTCATTATTTATTTTTTTATTATTATTAAGGTTGAGTAAATGGTTCGGAGGGATCGTTGAAGACAGAAGTTGGCAACCAAAAACAAGAACAAAATTGAAGAAACAATGAGAAAAGCAAAACCAAAGAAAAGACAGATCCTTCCGGATCCTGTTTTCGGTGATGTAAAGGTTACAAAATTTGTTAACCATTTAATGTATGACGGAAAAAAGAATGTAGCTTTCGATATATTTTATTCCGCTCTTGAGCTTGTAAAGGCGAAAATGCCTAACGAAACAAAATCTTCTCTTGAAATCTGGAAACAATCTTTAGATAACATCACTCCTCTTGTAGAAGTAAAATCTCGTCGCATCGGAGGCGCAACATTTCAAGTTCCTACTGAAATCCGCCCAGATCGCAAAGAATCCATTTCAATGAAAAATATGATTTCTTACTCTCGCAAAAGGGGAGGAAAAACTATGGCCGACAAGTTAGCTGCCGAAATTATGGATGGTTATAACAACCAAGGTGGAGCATTCAAAAGAAAAGAAGACATGCATAGAATGGCAGAAGCTAATAGGGCTTTCGCTCATTTTAGATTTTAATTTATTAGGAATTAGCAAATGGCAAAAGGTTCAGATAAACAATTAAAAAATACAAGAAACTTAGGTATCATGGCTCACATCGATGCCGGAAAGACTACGACTTCTGAGCGTATTCTTTTTTACACCGGATTAACACATAAAATCGGTGAGGTTCACGATGGAGCTGCAACTATGGACTGGATGGAGCAAGAGCAAGAGCGTGGTATTACCATTACTTCTGCAGCAACAACAGCTAGTTGGAAATATGCCGATGAAACATATAAAATAAACCTAATAGATACTCCGGGACACGTTGACTTCACAGTTGAAGTAGAGCGGTCTTTACGTATTCTTGATGGTGCCGTTGCAGCATTCTGTGCGGTTGGAGGAGTAGAACCCCAATCAGAAACAGTTTGGCGTCAAGCCGACAAATATAATGTACCCCGTATTGGTTATGTAAACAAAATGGACCGTTCGGGAGCAAATTTCTTTGAAGTAGTACGACAAGTTAAAGAAGTACTTGGAGCTAATCCTTGTCCTATACAAATTCCTATTGGGGCAGAAGAATCTTTTGCTGGAGTTGTGGATTTGGTAACAATGAAGGCTTACTTCTGGCATGACGAAACAATGGGTGCAGATTATTCTGTAGAAGAAATACCTGCCCAATTGCAAGATGAAGCCCAAGAATGGAGAGATAAAATGCTGGAAACACTTGCAGAATGTGATGATGCTCTAATGGAAAAATATTTCGAAGATCCATCTTCTATTACAGAAGATGAAATTCGTATTGCTATTAGAAAAGGAACATTATCCATGCAAATCAATCCAATGATTTGTGGTTCTTCTTTCAAAAATAAGGGAGTACAATGTTTATTGGATTCTGCATGTGCTTATTTACCAAGTCCGGTAGATACACCTGCTATTGAAGGAACAGATCCAAATAATCCGGATAAAGTAATTATTCGTCACCCAAGTTCAGAAGAACCTCTTTGTGCATTGGCATTTAAGATCGCCACAGACCCTTATGTAGGTCGCCTTTGCTTTTTTCGTGTATATTCAGGAGAACTGGAAGCTGGTTCTTATGTATTTAATACACGTTCAGATAAAAAAGAACGTATTTCACGTTTATTCCAAATGCACTCCAGCAAGCAAAATCCGAAAGATTTCATCGGTTGTGGAGATATTGGTGCAGGAGTAGGATTTAAAGATATTCGTACTGGAGATACTTTATGTGATGAAAAATACCCCATTGTATTGGAATCTATGGACTTCCCAGAACCGGTTATCGGTATTGCAGTAGAACCCAAGACTCAAAAAGATTTGGATAAATTAGGAATGGGACTCAGTAAATTAGCTGAAGAAGATCCTACTTTCACTGTTAAAACAGATGAAGATACTGGTCAAACTGTTATTTCTGGAATGGGTGAACTTCACTTAGAAATTATTATCGATCGCTTGAGACGTGAGTTCAAAGTAGAATGTAATCAAGGACGCCCTCAAGTATCTTATAAAGAGACAATTACTCAATCTGTTGAATTAAGGGAAACTTATAAGAAACAAACCGGAGGTCGTGGTAAATTTGCCGATATGATCGTTCGAGTAGGACCTGCTGATGCTGATTTCGAAGGAGAATTACAATTCGTAGATGAAGTAAAAGGTGGTAATATTCCCAAAGAATATATTCCTTCTATCCAAAAAGGCTTTACCCGTGCTATGAAAAATGGGATCCTTGCAGGATATGCTTTGGATAAATTAAAAGTGGTTGTTATCGACGGATCTTATCACCCAGTCGACTCTGATCAATTATCTTATGAAATCTGTGCTATCCAAGCATTCAAGAGTGCTGCTGAAAAAGCAGGGCCTAAATTGATGGAACCAATCATGAAAATTGAAGTGGTAACTCCTGAAGAAAACATGGGTGATGTAATCGGAGACTTAAATAAACGTCGTGGACAAGTAGAAGGTATGGAATCCAGCCGTACTGGTGCTCGTATCGTTAAAGCAAAAGCTCCACTAGCTGAAATGTTCGGATATGTAACTGCTTTGCGTACTATTACTTCAGGACGGGCGACATCTACCATGTCATTCTCTCATTATGAAGAAGTTTCTTCTTCTATAGCTAAACAGGTTTTAACCGAAGTGAAAGGACGCGTAGATTTAGTAAAATAATATAAAAGTAGGTTGGTGACTCGGAGGAAATGGCTCTTTCTTGTCACTTACCTCTCATAAATTATAACACACAAAACAATGAGCCAAAAAATTAGAATTAAATTAAAATCATACGATTACAATTTGGTTGATAAGTCAGCCGAAAAAATCGTAAAAACAGTAAAAGCATCTGGAGCTGTAGTGAGTGGTCCAATACCTCTCCCTACGCATAAACGTATCTTTACTGTAAACCGTTCTACTTTTGTTAATAAGAAATCTCGTGAGCAATTTGAGCTTTCTTCTTACAAAAGATTGATTGACATTTATAGCTCTACGGCAAAAACAGTTGATGCATTAATGAAACTGGAATTACCTAGTGGAGTTGAAGTTGAGATTAAAGTATAATAAAATAGTCGATAAGTTTTACAAGGTGGCGAGCGAACAAACTCATCAACTTGTTAACTTGTTAACTCATAACTAACTAAAATTAAGTGAAATGCCGGGATTAATTGGAAAAAAAATCGGAATGACATCCGTTTTCAGTGCCGATGGAAAAAATCTTCCATGCACTGTTATTGAAGTAGGTCCTTGTGTTGTTACTCAAGTAAAAACTGCTGAAACAGACGGTTACGAAGCTATCCAAATTGGATTTCAGGAAAAAAAGGAAAAGCATACTTCCAACCCTGAAAAAGGACACTTCAAAAAAGCAGGAACAACACCTAAGAGACTCTTGGCTGAGTTCAAAAATCAAGGAGATTACAAAGAAAACAAGGGTACTTATAAACTTGGAGATGTAATTAACGTTGATTATTTTGATGGAGAAATTTATGTTGATGTAATAGGAACATCTAAAGGAAAAGGATTCCAAGGTGTTATGAAACGTCATGGATTCGGTGGAGTTGGAGAGGCTACACTTGGACAAAGTGACCGTCAACGTCACCCTGGATCTATCGGAGCATGTTCGTATCCTGCTAAAGTATTTAAAGGAACACGCATGGCCGGTCAAATGGGAAATGAGAGAGTTACTGTACAAAACCTCCAGATTATAAAGCTGATTCCGGAACACAACTTGATGTTGTTGAGAGGTTCAGTCCCTGGGGCAAAAGGTTCAATCATTTTAATTGAAAAGTAATGGAACTTAGTGTATATAATATTAAAGGAGAAGATACCGGAAAAAAGGTAACACTGAATGATTCTATCTTCGCAATTGAGCCAAATGATCATGCCATCTACTTGGATGTAAAACAGTACTTGGCTAATCAACGCCAAGGGACTCATAAATCGAAAGAAAGAAGTGAAATGTCCGGAAGTACCCGTAAACTGGGTCGCCAAAAAGGAGGAGGAGGCGCTCGTCGTGGAGATATAAACTCTCCCCTATTGGTAGGAGGTGCTCGTGTGTTTGGTCCAAAACCAAGAGATTACAGCTTCAAATTAAATAAAAAAGTAAAAGCTTTAGCTCGCAAATCAGCATTGGCTTACAAAGCTAAAGACAATGCAATCATTGTTGTTGAAGATTTTACTTTTGAAGCTCCAAAAACAAAAGAATTTGTGAATTTGGCAAATAACCTGAAAATAGATACAAAAAAATTATTGATGGTATTGCCGGAAAACAATGCAAATGTGTTTTTGTCGGCCCGTAATTTACAACGAACAAATGTAATTACCGTTTCAGAACTTAATACATATAAAGTGCTTGATGCAAAAAGCCTTGTTATTACGGAAAGTTCTTTAGCGACTATTAATAACTTATAATGTATAGGAGATTTCAATAATGGGAATTATCATTAAACCTATTGTAACGGAAAAACAAACAGCGATAACCGAAAAATATCCCAATCGCTATGGTTTTCGTGTTTCTCCGAATGCAACCAAAGTAGAAATTAAAAAAGCTGTAGAAGACATGTATAATGTCAATGTTACTGACGTAAATACAATGAATTACAGTGGAAAACGCAAATCCAGATATACTAAAGCTGGAGTAGTTAATGGAAAAACTTCATCTTTCAAGAAGGCAATTGTAACTTTGAAAGAAGGACAAATAATTGATTTATTTAGTAACATATAATAAACAATGGGAATTCGCAAATTAAAGCCCACAACACCGGGGCAAAGACACAAAATTATTGGTACATTTCAGGAAATCACTGCCAGTGTACCAGAAAAGTCTCTTGTAGTAGGAATTAAGCGTTCCGGTGGCCGCAATAACGATGGAAAAATGACCATGCGTTATATTGGAGGCGGTCACAAAAGAAAGTTTCGTTTAATCGACTTCAAGAGAGCAAAAGACGGTATTCCTGCAACAGTAAAAACAATTGAGTATGATCCTAACCGTTCTGCTCGTATTGCATTGTTGTTTTACGCCGATGGAGCAAAAACTTATATTCTTGCACCTAACGGATTGGAAGTAGGTCAAACAGTGATGTCAGGTAAAGATGCTGCTCCTGAAGTAGGAAATTGTTTACCATTAGCAATTATTCCTCTGGGTACTGTAATTCACAACATAGAATTACGTCCAGGACAAGGAGCAAAAATGGTTCGTTCTGCAGGTACATTTGCACAAGTAGTTTCCAGAGAAGGAAATTACGCTGTTATCAAAATGCCTTCAGGAGAAACTAGAAAAATCCTTTCTGATTGTAAAGCTACTATAGGTAGTGTTGGAAACTCAGACCATGCTCTTGAAAAATCAGGTAAAGCAGGTAGAACTAGATGGCTTGGACGGCGTCCTCGAGTACGTGGAGTAGTGATGAACCCTGTAGATCACCCAATGGGTGGTGGTGAAGGACGTGCTTCCGGAGGTCACCCAAGATCTCGTAAGGGACTATATGCTAAGGGCTTGAAAACAAGAGCTCCTAAAAAGCATTCTTCTAAGTACATCATTGAGAGAAGAAAAAAATAATCTGATTAATTAAGAGTAAACTATGAGTCGTTCGTTAAAAAAAGGCCCTTACATTAATGTTAAGCTTGAGAAAAAAGTTCTGACTATGAATGAGTCAGGAAAAAAAGCTGTCGTTAAAACATGGGCAAGAGCTTCAATGATATCTCCCGATTTTGTAGGTCATACCATTGCTGTTCATAATGGAAATAAATTTATTCCTGTATACGTTACCGAAAACATGGTAGGACATAAGTTAGGTGAATTCTCTCCTACCCGTACTTTCCGTGGACATAGTGGTAACCGGAAAAAATAAAAAACAGGAAGCTTTGAATTGAAATAAAAAAAAATCAATACAATGGGTAAGAGAAAACAAATTTCAGCCGAACAGCGTAAAGAAGCTCAAAAAACTATGTTTTTTGCGAAATTGCGAAATGTTCCGACATCCCCCAGAAAAATGCGTCTGGTTGCAGATATGATTCGTGGGATGGAAGTGTTCCGGGCTTTGGGCGTTCTGAAGTTTTCAAATAAAGAAGCTGCTGCCAGAGTAGAAAAACTACTTCGCTCTGCTATCAATAATTGGGAACAAAAAAATGAGCGAAAAGCAGAAACCGGAGAATTATATATAACATCAATCAGCGTTGACTCTGCAGGAATGTTAAAAAGAATGCGTCCTGCTCCTCAAGGTAGAGGTTACAGAGTTCGTAAGCGTTCAAATCATGTAACTATTTTTGTAGATACACTAAAATAACATAATCAAATTTAATCGCTAAAAATGGGACAAAAAACAAATCCAATAAGTAATCGTTTGGGAATCATCCGCGGATGGGATTCCAATTGGTATGGCGGAAATGATTATGGTGATACGCTATTGGAAGACAGTAAAATTCGTAAGTATTTAAGTGCTCGTCTTGCCAAAGCAAGTGTATCTCGCGTCATCATAGAACGTACATTGAAGTTAATTACTATTACAGTATGTACTGCTCGTCCGGGTATTATCATCGGGAAAGGTGGACAAGAAGTGGATAAGCTAAAAGAAGAGTTGAAAAAAATCACCGATAAAGAAGTACAGATCAATATTTTTGAAGTTAAAAGACCTGAATTAGATGCTGTTATTGTCGCAAATAACATTGCTCGTCAGTTAGAAGGAAAAGTGGCCTACCGCCGTGCTATTAAAATGGCAATTGCTTCTACAATGAGAATGGGCGCAGAAGGTATCAAAGTACAAATCTCTGGTCGTTTAAATGGTGCGGAAATGGCTCGTTCTGAAATGTATAAGGAAGGAAGAACTCCGTTGCATACTTTCCGTGCAGATATTGATTACGCTTTAGGAGAAGCTCTGACAAAAGTAGGATTGATTGGTGTTAAAGTATGGATTTGCCGTGGAGAGATTTACGGTAAGAGAGACTTGGCTCCAGCCTTCACTAGTAGTAAAGAATCCGGTCGTAGAGGCGGAGAAAATGCTGGTAACAGAGGCGGAGAAAGACCTTTCAAAAAAAGAGGTCAGAGAGAAAAAAAGTAATTAAAAATGAAAAAATAAAAATTAAAAATTAAGTGGAACTGCTATTTTATAGTTTCGATTCTTAATTCTCAATTTTTAATTCTTAATTCAAAGAAAAAATGTTACAACCGAAGAAAACAAAATTCAGAAGATCGCAAAAAGGTCGGATGAAAGGTAATGCTCACCGAGGAAGTGAGTTATCATTCGGTTCTTTTGGTATAAAATCTTTGCAATCCAAATGGATTACTGGTCGTCAGATTGAAGCTGCACGTATTGCCGTAACCCGTTATATGCAACGTCAAGGTCAAGTTTGGGTAAGAATCTTCCCAGACAAACCCATTACCAAAAAACCGGCTGAAGTACGTATGGGTAAGGGTAAAGGATCTCCTGAAGGCTTTGTGGCTCCAGTTACTCCCGGAAGAATCCTTTTCGAAATAGAAGGAGTTTCTTTCGATATTGCTAAAGAAGCATTACGCTTAGCTGCTCAAAAACTACCTGTTACTACAAAGTTTGTAGTCAGAAGAGATTATGATTATCAAAATCAAAATGTGTAATTATTATGAAAATTGCAGAAGTAAGAGAATTAAGTACAAAAGAACTGCGTGAAAGATTAGCAGCGGATACTGCAGCTTACGACCAAAAAAAGGTTAATCACAGCATTTCTCCATTGGATAATCCTGCATCAATTACACATCTACGCAGGAGTATTGCGCGCATGCACACAGAACTGCGCCAAAGAGAACTCACCAATAAATAATGAGCCTGATGGAAAGAAATTTAAGAAAAGAAAGAATAGGGATTGTTTCTAGTAACAAAATGGAAAAATCTATTACTGTTACTGTAAAATGGAAAGAGAAACACCCAATCTACGGAAAATTCGTAAATAAAACGAAAAAATTCCATGCACACGATGAGAAAAACGAATGTAATATCGGAGATACAGTCAAAATCATGGAAACTCGTCCGTTGAGCAAAACAAAGAGATGGAGATTAGTAGAAATAATCGAAAGAGTGAAATAACATGATACAACAAGAATCTAGACTTACCGTATGTGATAACAGTGGAGCAAGAGAAGCTCTCTGTATCCGTGTATTAGGTGGAACAAGAAGACGTTATGCTTCTGTAGGAGACGTGATCGTTGTTGCGATCAAAAACGTTATCCCTTCAAGTGATGTAAAAAAAGGTACGGTATCTAAAGCTGTTATTGTACGTACTAAAAAAGAAATACGTCGCCAGGATGGTTCTTACATCCGCTTTGATGACAATGCTTGTGTATTGTTAAACAATGCTGGAGAAATCAGAGGAAGTCGTATTTTCGGACCGGTTGCTAGAGAACTTCGTGCTACAAACATGAAGATTGTCTCGCTTGCTCCGGAAGTGCTATAATCCATAAAACTATAGGAAATGAGCAAATTACATATAAAAAAAGGCGATATAGTTTTCGTTAATGCCGGAGAAGACAAAGGAAAAACCGGAAGAGTGTTGAAAGTTCTTGTAAAGGAAAATCGCGCTTTGGTAGAAGGAATTAACATGATTTCAAAACATGCTAAACCTAATTCCAAAAATCCTCAGGGAGGAATAGAGAAGAAAGAAGCTCCAATTCATATTTCCAACTTGAATGTGATTGATCCTAAAACAGGGAAACCTACTCGTATAGGAAGAAAACTAAATGAGAAAGGAATGTTAGTTCGAATTTCTAAAAAATCAGGAGAGGAGATTAAGTAATGAACACCATGACAGCTAATATAAAAAAAGAATATCAGGAAAGAATTGTTCCTGCTTTGATGAAAGAATTTTCATATTCTTCGGTCATGCAAGTTCCTGTCTTGAAAAAGATTGTGATCAATCAAGGACTAGGTGTTGCTGTGGCAGATAAAAAACTTATCGACATTGCAATCGCAGAATTAACTACAATTACGGGACAAAAAGCAGTTGCAACTGTTTCTAAAAAGGATATTTCCAACTTTAAGTTACGTAAAAAAATGCCCATTGGAGCAATGGTAACTTTACGTCGTGAACAAATGTACGAATTTCTTGAAAGATTGATTCGTATTGCGTTGCCTCGTATTCGTGACTTCAAAGGTATTGAAGGAAAACTCGATGGAAGAGGTAATTATACACTCGGAATCCAGGAACAAATAATCTTCCCTGAAATAAATATTGATAATATTACTAAAATATTGGGAATGAATATTACCTTTGTGACCTCTGCGAAAACAGATGAAGAAGGTTATGCCCTGTTGAGAGAATTTGGTTTACCTTTTAAAAATGCTAAAAAAGAACAATAAAATATGGCAAAGGAATCAATGAAAGCCCGTGAAGTGAAAAGAGCTAAGCTCGTAGCAAAATATGCTGAAAAAAGAGCTAAGCTTAAAGCTGAAGGTAATTACGAGGCTTTACAAGCATTACCAAAAAATGCATCTCCGGTACGTCTGCATAACCGTTGTAGTATGACAGGTCGTCCAAAAGGATACGTTCGTCAATTTGGAATTTCTCGTATACAATTACGGGAAATGGCGTCTGCCGGACTAATACCTGGAGTAAAAAAAGCTAGTTGGTAATTGAAAACAAATAAGTAGAAAATTGAAAACGAAAATTGGAAATTAAGAAGAGTTGCATCTTTTATTTTCAATTTTTAATTCTCAACTTTCAATTGTTAAATATTGTCCGGGAAGACCGGATCAATTTAATTTTAATTAATCATGACAGATCCAATTGCAGATTATTTGACCAGATTGAGAAATGCCATTCAAGCAAAGCACAGAGTGGTAGAAATCCCTGCGTCAAATTTAAAGAAAGAGATTACTAAAATTCTCTTCGACAAGGGTTACATCTTAAATTACAAGTTCGTAGAAGATGGTCCCCAAGGCACAATTAAGATTGCCTTAAAATACGATCCGGTAAATAAAGTAAACGCTATCAAAACTTTGAAGAGGGTTTCCACTCCAGGTTTGCGTAAATATACCGGTTATAAAGACATGCCCAGAGTTTTGAATGGTTTAGGTATTGCTGTACTTTCAACTTCCAAGGGTGTAATGACAGACAAAGAAGCTCGCGATTTAAAAATCGGGGGAGAAGTTTTATGTTACATTTATTAAATCAGGAGGAATAAAGTATGTCAAGAATTGGAAAATTACCTATTCAATTACCGTCAAACGTGTCAGTTTCGGTGAAAGATTACGTGGTTACCGTAAAGGGACCCAAAGGAGAACTTACTCAAGAAATTAATCCTGATATTAAGATAGAAATAGAAGGAAATCAAGTGGTTATCAGTAGACCTACAGATGAAAAAAATCATCGTTCCCTACATGGATTATACCGCTCGTTGATCAACAATATGGTAGTAGGAGTTTCCGAAGGTTATAAAAAAGAGTTAGAATTAGTTGGTGTTGGTTATCGTGCTTCAAACAACGGTAATCTCCTTGAACTTTCTTTAGGATTTACACATGCTATTTATATGCTGTTACCTCAAGAAATTAAACTCGAAACAAAATCTGAGAGAAACAAAAATCCGCTGATTATTCTTGAATCAGCAGATAAACAACTAATCGGACAAGTTTGTGCTAAAATCCGTTCATTCCGTAAACCTGAGCCTTATAAAGGTAAAGGGGTTCGTTTTGTCGGAGAAGTAGTTCGCAGAAAATCCGGTAAATCAGCAGGTAAGTAATTTACGTAAACTGAAATTATCATGACTACAAAGGAATTAAGAAGAATCAAAATAAAAGGCCGTGTACGTAATAAAATTTCTGGAACAACAGAACGTCCACGTTTATCGGTATTTAGAAGTAACAAGCAGATTTATGCTCAAATCATTGATGATTTAACAGGAAAAACTCTTGCTTCCGCTTCTTCTCTTGGGATGGCAGAAAAAGCTCCTAAAAAAGAAATCGCTGCTAAAGTTGGCGAAATAGTAGCTAAAAAATCTCTTGAAGCCGGAATACAAAATGTTGTGTTCGATCGTAATGGTTATTTATATCACGGTAGAATTAAAGAACTTGCAGACGCTGCTCGTAAAGGTGGCCTTAAATTTTAATAAATATGGCAGGAATAAAAAATAGAGTAAAGTCGACCAACGACTTGGAATTAAAAGATAGATTAGTTGCCATTAACCGTGTAACTAAAGTAACTAAAGGAGGACGTACCTTTAGCTTTGCTGCTATTGTTGTAGTAGGAAATGAAGATGGTATTATCGGATGGGGCTTAGGTAAAGCCGGAGAAGTAACTTCTGCCATTGCCAAAGCTGTAGAAGCTGCTAAAAAGAATCTGATAAAAGTACCTGTATATAAAGGAACTATTCCTCATGAGCAAACAGCTCGTTTCGGAGGATCAGAAGTTTTCATTAAGCCTGCTTCACACGGAACAGGAGTAAAAGCCGGAGGTGCTATGCGTGCTGTATTAGAAAGCGTTGGTATCACTGACGTTTTGGCAAAATCAAAAGGATCTTCCAACCCTCATAACCTGGTAAAAGCTACTTTTGCCGCTTTGAATGAATTGAGAAGTCCTTTCATGGTTGCTCAAAACAGAGGAGTTTCTGTAGAAAAAGTATTTAAAGGATAATTAGGAGGAAAACTAATGGCAACAATAAAAATAAAGCAAGTTAGAAGTAGAATCGGTTGTCCTGAAAGACAAAAAAGAACATTAGACGCTTTGGGACTAAAAAAAATGGGACGTGTAGTTGAACATGAAGCAACTCCTTCCATTTTGGGAATGGTTGAAAAAGTTAAACACTTAATTTCAATCGAAAAATAAAATTCATTGTTTGACAAAATAAAAAAATACAATATGAATTTATCTAATTTAAAACCTAATGAAGGATCTGTTAAAACCCGTAAAAGAATTGGCCGGGGACCAGGTTCTGGATTAGGAGGGACTTCCACAAGAGGTCATAAAGGAGCCAAATCAAGATCCGGATATTCTAAAAAAATCGGTTTTGAAGGAGGACAAATGCCTATTCAACGCCGTTTACCTAAATTTGGTTTCAAGAATATCAATCGAGTTGAATATAAAGCCATCAATATTGAGGTTTTGCAAACATTGTCAGAAACTCAACAATTCACTAAAATCGGATTCGATGAATTGAGAAGCGCAGGTTTTATTTCAGCTAATCAAAAAGTAAAAATACTTGGACAAGGAAAATTATCTGCTAAATTAGAAGTTGAAGCTCATGCATTTTCTAAATCAGCAGAGAGTGCAATTTTAGCTGCAGGTGGATCCATTGTTAAAATCTAAACAAAATGAGAATTGTAGAAACAATCAAAAATATTTGGAAGATTGAAGATTTGAGAAATCGAATCATCACTACATTTGTGCTTATTGCAATTTTTCGTTTTGGTACTTATGTCGTTCTTCCCGGTATTGATCCGGAGTCTCTTACAGAATTGGAGAAACAAACATCTGGAGGATTATTGTCGCTTTTGAACATGTTTTCGGGAGGTGCATTCTCTAATGCATCCGTTTTTGCATTGGGAATTATGCCGTATATCTCGGCCTCCATTGTAATTCAGTTATTAGCTATCGCTATTCCGAAGTTTCAAAAGTTACAGAGGGAGGGAGAAAGTGGTCGTAGGAAAATCAATCAATACACCCGTTATCTTACCGTTGCGATTCTTTTGTTCCAAGGTCCAGCTTATTTGATCAACCTCAGTGTACAATTAAGAGCTGCTAATGCTGCAATGCCAGCAAGTTTGTGGTTTACCATATCTTCTACAATCATTCTTGCTGCTGGTTCTATGTTCATCCTTTGGTTAGGAGAAAGAATTACAGATAAGGGTATTGGGAATGGTGTTTCTTTCATCATCATGACTGGTATTTTGGCTCGTTTCCCGATAGCATTGGTAAAAGAATTTACTTCCCGTTTCGGAGAAAGTGGAGGAGGGTTGATTGCTTTTCTTTTTGAGATTGTATTTTTATTATTTGTTATTGCCGGTGCAATCCTATTGGTTCAAGGAACACGTAGAGTACCCGTACAGTATGCAAAACAAATGATTGGAAATAAGCAATACGGAGGAGTAAGGCAATATATTCCTTTAAAAGTAAATGCTGCCAATGTGATGCCTATCATTTTTGCCCAAGCTATCATGTTTATCCCTATTTCATTCATGGGATTTTCTGAAGCTAATCCTGACGGATGGTTTACAAAAATGATGATGCCATTTATGAATCACACCAGTTGGCAATATTGTACAGTATTTTCACTTTTAATCATTATATTCACCTATTTCTATACTGCTATTACAATCAATCCGACTCAAATGGCAGAAGACTTAAAACGAAATAATGGTTTTATTCCAGGTATCAAACCAGGAAAGAAAACTGCTGAATATATTGATGAAATCATGTCAAAAATAACATTTCCCGGATCTTTATTTCTTGCTTTGGTGGCTATTATGCCCGCTTTTGCAAGTAAATTAGGGATCAGTGAAGAATTTGCTCAATTCTTCGGTGGAACATCATTGTTGATTTTGGTAGGTGTAGTGTTAGATACTTTACAACAAGTAGAAAGTCATCTTTTGATGCGCCATTATGACGGGTTGTTAAAAACCGGAAGAATAAAAGGACGTCAAAGTTCAGCTTATTAAAAACGGATGATTTATCTTAAAACTGATGAAGAAATTGAATTGATGCGTATTGCTAATCGTTTGGTAGGTAAAACGCTGGGAGAAATAGCCAAGCATATCCAACCAGGTGTCAATACGCTTCAATTAGATAAAATAGCAGAAACATTCATTCGTGATCATGGTGCAATACCAACTTTTTTAGGATACGGAGGTTTTCCTAATTCTCTTTGTGTTTCAGTAAATGAAAAAGTTGTCCACGGTATACCTTCAGATAAAGAAATATTGAAAGAAGGTGACATTGTTTCAGTGGATTGTGGAACTTTTATCAATGGTTATTGTGGTGATTCTGCATACACCTTTTGTGTAGGTGATGTAGGTCCTGAAATAAAAAAACTATTGAAAACAACCAAAGAAGCTTTGTATTTAGGCATTAAAAATGCAGTGGACGGTAAACGGCTTGGAGACATTAGTTCTTCCATTCAACAGTATTGTGAAAATAGTGGTTATTCTGTTGTTAGGGAATTAGTTGGACATGGTATCGGACGGAAAATGCATGAAGAACCCGAAGTTCCCAATTATGGGAAACAAGGTTATGGAGTTTTACTGAGATCCGGTATGTGCCTAGCTATCGAGCCAATGATCAACTTAGGGAAAAAACAAGTTGTTTTTGAAAAAGACGGATGGACTGTTCGTACAAAAGACCGGAAAGCTTCAGCTCATTTTGAACATACAGTAGCAATTCGGGAAGGAAAAGCTGATATTTTATCTTCATTCGATTATATCGAAGAAGTCTTAGGAGAAAATGCAATTTAATTGATTTATTTAAGTTATGGCCAAACAGGCAGCAATTGAACAAGACGGAACAATTATTGAGGCATTGTCAAATGCAATGTTCAGAGTTGAATTGGAAAACGGACATGAGATAACGGCTCATATTTCTGGTAAAATGAGAATGCATTATATCAAAATTTTACCAGGAGATAAAGTCAAAGTAGAGATGTCTCCCTATGATTTAACCAAAGGAAGAATTTCATTTAGATACAAATAAAAATTAATATAATATGAAAGTAAGAGCATCTGTAAAAAAACGGACCGAAGACTGCAAGATTGTCAGAAGAAAAGGTCGCTTGTATGTGATTAACAAAAAGAATCCCAAGTATAAACAACGTCAAGGATAATTTTATTATTTTTGCAGAAATTTTTTAAAATATGGCTATAAGAATAGTTGGTGTAGATTTACCGCAAAATAAAAGAGGAGAAATTGCGTTGACCTATATTTTTGGGATCGGACGTAGTGTAGCAAATAAAATATTAGCAGAAGCTGGTATTGATCGTGATATTAAAGTAAAAGATTGGAATGATGACCAAGCTGCAAAAGTACGCGAAATCATCGGAGCTAATTATAAAGTAGAAGGAGACCTCAGGTCTGAAGTACAATTGAACATTAAACGTTTAATGGATATTGGTTGTTATAGAGGTATCCGCCATCGTATTGGTTTGCCTTTAAGAGGACAAAGTACGAAAAACAATGCTCGTACTCGTAAGGGTAGAAAGAAAACAGTTGCAAACAAGAAAAAAGCTACTAAATAATAACTAGATATGGCAAAGAAAACAGTCGCAGCAAAGAAGAGAAACGTTAAAGTTGATGCAATGGGTCAATTGCACGTACATTCTTCTTTCAATAACATTATTGTTACCCTTGCAAATAGCGAAGGTCAAGTGATTTCTTGGTCGTCTGCCGGTAAAATGGGGTTCAGAAGTTCTAAAAAAAACACTCCTTACGCTGCTCAAATGGCAGCTCAAGATTGTGCGAAAATCGCATATGACCTTGGTTTGAGAAAAGTAAAAGCTTATGTAAAAGGACCTGGAAATGGCCGTGAATCTGCTATCAGAACAGTTCATGGAGCTGGAATCGAAGTAGTAGAGATTATCGATGTAACTCCACTTCCACACAACGGATGCCGTCCTCCTAAAAGAAGAAGAGTTTAATGTATTAAGTTTCTTTATTTACGGGACTCAGATAGTGAATAGATTACAAGTATCCTCTCTGTAATCGCGGCTGCATAATCTTAGTTCCAAAACTGAACAAAATTTAAAATAGAAAATGGCAAGATATACTGGACCTAAAACAAAAATTGCCCGTAAATTCGGTGAAGCAATTTTCGGACCGGATAAAGTTCTGAGTAAAAAGAACTATCCTCCCGGACAACATGGAAACGGTAAAAAGAAGAAAACTTCTGAATACGGTATCCAACTTCGTGAGAAACAAAAAGCTAAGTATACTTACGGAGTATTGGAAAAACAATTCCGTAACTTGTTCGAAAAAGCGCAAAGTTCTAAAGGTATTACCGGCGAGGTGTTAATTCAACTACTTGAATGTAGATTGGATAATATCGTATTCCGCATGGGATTAGCTCGCACCAGAGCTGCTGCTCGTCAATTAGTTTCTCACAGACACATTGTGGTAGATGGTAATGTAGTTAACATTCCTTCTTATTCCGTAAAACCCGGACAAGTAATCGGAGTACGTGAAAAATCTAAATCCTTAGAAATTGTCACTGACAATTTAGCGGGATTTAACCACAGCAAATATGCATGGATTGAATGGAACCAACCATCTATGAGTGCAAAATATTTGCATATTCCGGAGAGAGCTGATATTCCTGAAAATATCAAAGAACAGTTGATTGTAGAATTGTATTCTAAATAATAATAATTCCATGGCGATATTAGCATTTCAAAGACCCGATAAAGTATTGATGTTAGAAGCGGATAATTTCTACGGAAAATTTGAATTTCGTCCGCTGGAACCCGGTTATGGAATTACCATCGGTAACTCCCTTCGCCGTATTCTTCTGTCTTCTTTGGAAGGATTTGCCATTACATCTATAAAAGTCGAAGGTGTTGATCATGAATTTTCAACAATTCCTGGTGTTATAGAAGATGTAACTAACATAATTCTGAACCTGAAGCAAGTAAGGTTCAAACGTACGGTAGATGATGTCGAAAACGAGAAAGTAACCATTCACGTTTCTGGTAGCGAACAATTCACCGCCGGAGATGTAGGTAAACAATTATCCGGATTTGAGGTATTAAACCCCAATTTCGTAATTTGCCAATTAGACCCAAGTGCTGGTTTTCGTATCGAATTAACTATCGACAAAGGAAGAGGATATGTTCCTGCAGAAGAAAATCAAGTGAATGAAGAAGATATATCGTTAATCGCTATTGATTCAATCTTTACTCCTATTCGTAATGTAAAATATTCTATCGAAAATTATCGTGTAGAACAAAAAACGGACTACGAAAAACTGGTTATTGAGATAGAAACAGATGGATCGATTCATCCGAAAGAAGCATTAAAAGAAGCAGCTAAAATACTGATTCACCATTTCATGTTATTCTCTGACGAGAAGATACATTTGGAACCGACAGATACAGAAGCTAATGAAGAGTTTGACGAAGAAATTCTCCACATGAGACAACTTCTGAAAACAAAATTGGCTGATATGAATTTGTCTGTTCGCGCTTTGAATTGTTTAAAAGCTGCAGATGTAGAAACTTTAGGAGAATTGGTTGGTTATCAGAAGAACGACCTGCTGAAATTCCGTAATTTCGGTAAAAAATCTCTAACTGAATTAGATGATTTGCTTGACAGCCTGAAATTGAATTTCGGAATGGATATTGCAAAATATAAATTAGATAAAGAGTAATTAACGATGAGACATAATAAAAAAATCAATCATTTAGGCCGTACCAATACGCACAGAGAAGCTATGCTTTCCAATATGGCATCTTCCCTGATTAAGCATAAAAGGATTTTTACGACCGTAGCGAAAGCAAAGGAGCTTCGTAAATTCATCGAACCGCTTATTACAAAATCAAAAATGGATACTACACATTCAAGACGTGTTGTATTCAAAAATTTGCAAGATAAATTTGCGGTAAAAGAGTTGTTTTTGGATATCTCTCAAAAAGTCGGAGATCGTCCCGGAGGCTATACCAGGATTATTAAAACGGGCAACCGTTTAGGAGATAATGCTTCTATGTGTTTGATAGAATTAGTAGATTACAACGAAAATCTATTGAAAGAAAAATCTCCGGAAAAAGCAACTAAAACACGTCGTTCAAGAAGGAAATCTTCTGATGTTGCTCCTGTGGCTGAAGCTAAAGCTACCAAAACTACTAAAGTAGAAAAAGTAGAAGAAGTTGTAGCTGAAACTCCAGAAATACAATCAGAACCTATCGTTGAAACTCCTCAAGCAGAAGTAGCTCCAGAATCAACAAAAGAAGAAGCTAAAGCAGAATAATTCATTATTCTACTTGTTATAACTACACGCCCCATAAGTCGAAAGATTTATGGGGCTGTTTTTTTACTAAATATAGATACTGAAGAAGTAAGCCTTTTTTCCATATTTATTCCGCCTATACTTTGACAATATACTGTCAATATTAACTTTGTCGCAAGGTTAATCTTAGTGTTCGGTACACAATTTTTGACTAATACATATCTGAAAAGTATATATACACACTATGAATTATTTTATCATGTACGCTGCTTAAAAAGGTGCCACCACAAGATATCTGATGGAGACATTTTTTCTATTGATTACTCTGAATTACAACCATGCTTAAACAGTAAAAAGTTCATCTGTTTATAGATCAATATTCACATGGCAAAAATTCAGATAAAAAGATTAAAAAAGAAATATACTGCTTGTCTTCTTTACAGAATTTTACTACCTTTGTGCCTCGAAAAGAAGACTTTCCTTAAAACATAAAAAAAATAAAATTTACAGTATGGAAATCGTAAAAATTGTAGGTAGAGAGATTCTGGATTCCCGAGGCAATCCAACCGTAGAAGTAGATGTTCTTTTGGCATCAGGTTACATGGGACGTGCTGCTGTTCCTTCCGGAGCTTCTACTGGTGAAAATGAAGCAATCGAATTACGCGACGGAGATAAAAAACGTTATTTAGGCAAAGGTGTCTTAAAAGCCGTAGAAAATGTAAATAAAGTAATTGCTCCTGCTTTGTTGGGAATGAGTGCTTTAGAACAACGTTCTATCGACCAGAAAATGATTGCATTAGATGGAACAAAAACTAAATCCAAATTAGGCGCTAACGCTATTCTTGGTGTTTCTTTAGCTGTGGCAAAAGCTGCTGCCGCTTATTTAGACATGCCTTTATACAGATATATCGGCGGAACAAATACTTATGCATTGCCTGTTCCTATGATGAACATTATCAATGGAGGC
>JAVBMM010000117.1:0-6290 GCA_031552425.1 Bacteroidales bacterium
AAAGTAAAAAGTAAGTCTATTGAATATGAAAAAAATAACACTACAAACAGCAATTATATCAGGTCAATGAGTGCTACAAGTAAAACTGTTTGTGAAGGAAGTGCTATTAATTATGATGAAGGATGTTCATATAAAATATATACCTACCTTAATCGCCCCAAAGAAGTAACTGAAACATTTTATTCTTTATCAGGAGAAGCATTACAAATAAATAAAATAGAATATTCATACAATCAAGATAATTTATTGAGGTCTGAAACAATAAAAAATAGTACTGGAGATATCTCCGAAAAGTTATTCGTATATTCAGGGGATTTAAAACCTTACAATAATTGTATCGAATTACTCCGTTATGCAGATCAAGAGCTATATGATTGCCTGAATCGTTGTTACCCTATTGAAGTATCAGAAGGCGAATATATTGATGATGTTAGATGTATGGCGGCCTGCGAAACGCAATATGCGAATGAATGGTATCCTCGATCCAAATCTGATTACGAATCATGTTTGGGGGATGCCTATTATTTTTATTCCGGTGAAATGTATTTTGTAGACCACCATGTTAAAAACTATATTATATATGAAATTCATAAAAATAAAAAAAATGGACAGATATTACTATCTGATGCGAAAAAATACAAGTATGAAGTGAATGACTACAAGCATTTAGTGTATGCGGGTCTATTTTTATTTGGGAGCAAAAATAAAACAGATATTAGTATGGATAGGTTAACCCAAGTAGGATTTCATGATAATAGGTTTTATAATAAGGATGGGTATACTTATGATAATTATTCTAATATTCGAGAATATTTTGGAGAGGAATACATCACTACTTTTATTTGGAGTTATTGTGGGACACATCTTCTCGCAGAAATCAAAAATGCAGATTATTGGGATGTTCTAAATGCATTAGAAGTACCTAATTCTTTCATAGATGAATTGACTAAAAAAACAGTACCCTCAAATTCCGACATTGATAAAATAAATACTTTACGGGCAAAGCTCCCTAGGGCACAAGTCACCACATACACATACAAGCCTTTAGTGGGTATGACATCAAAAACAGATTCCAGAGGACTTAAAACCACTTATCATTATGATGATTTAAACCGGCTCCAATATGTTAAGGACCGCCACGGAAAAATCATTAAAGCATATGATTATCACTATCAAAATCAATAAAACATCATTGCTATGCAACACAAAAAAATCATATTGATTATTATAGGTTGTTTAACCTCAATTTTGAGTTTATTCTCCCAATACCCCGGCGATGTTATTGAGCTTTCAGGTTCGGTTGCTAATGGCGGTGAGATCAAGGCCTGCCATTCTATCGTCTTAAAACCGGGTTTTCGTTTTGAGGCGGGAGAAGGACAAAACCTAATCCTGAAATCTGATGCTACGGTTTGTACGCCTTATGTACAGGAACCGGCCTCTCTACCTGAATCTAATAACTATATTGTAACAGTTACTCCCTTGGATGCAACCGACAGAGTCAATATATCGGAATATGGCATAGGAATCGGACGCAATGTCAGGGCGTTAACCAGCATCCAATACTATGATGGTTTAGGACGTCCGGATCAAAATGTGCAACAAAAGGTCAGTCCTGATAAATCCGACTTGGTTTCCCATTTGGAATACGATAACTGCGGAAGAGAAAGTAAATCTTGGTTACCTACTCCAATAGCAGGAAATCAGGGCGCTTTTGTTTCTTTTGACCAATTCAAACCTGCAGCGCAAAGCTATCATGGTGACTCTTACTCCTATAACGAACCGGTGTATGAAGCTTCTCCGTTGAACCGGATCAGTCAGCAATTCGGGCCGGGGCAAGGTTGGCGCAGAGACGGAGGACACAGTGTACAGACCGATTACCAGACCAATACTTCTACCCTGACATGTAGCCTCTATGAAATACAGAACGATACTTTGCTTAAATGTAAAGGTAATTATGGCAATAACCAGCTGTATGTAACCCAAACCCGAGATGAGAGTGGGAATATGTTATATGAGTTCAAGGATAAGATCGGGCAAACAGTCTTAACCCGCCAAATCAACGAGAATATTCCGCATGATACCTATTATGTGTATGATGATTTCGGAAACCTGGCTTATGTACTTCCTCCTTTGGCTGCGAATGCTACCAAAAACACAGTGCTCTCTTATACCCCACAAACAGAAGTTATCAATTATTACGCCTATATTTACCGTTACGACCATCGCAACCGTTGTATCGCTAAAAAGCTTCCTGGAGCCGGTTGGATGTTTTTCGTCTATGATAAGGCCGACCGCTTGATACTCTCACAAGACGCTGAACAACAAAAAAAGAACCAATGGGTTTTTAATAAATACGATGGACTGGGAAGGCTGATCATTTCCGGTATGTATACTGATGATAAAAGCCATGCACAGCTTTGTGAAGAAATCAATGCTATCGCCGTAACAGAACAGCGGGGAGGTTCTTATGGCTATACATGGAATATACTGCCTCGAATCACTTTCGATAAGGTTCTCCAGGTAAACCATTATGATGATTATGAACACTTGTTGGAACAAGAAACTTATTTCAGGGATAATCTTTCATACGAAGAAAAAACGGGATATGACAAGGTGTATATCGATCCAGTCTGCAATAAATGTTCCGCCCAGGGATTACTGACGGGTACACGTACCAGGCTTTTAGGAGGAAATGGTGGAGAAATTGTGACAGCAATCTATTATGACGATAAAGGAAACATCATTCAAAAGAAATCTACGAACCATTTGGGAGGCATTGAAAAAGAATATATTGCTTATACCTTTACCGGACAGCCAACCCAAAGGCTACATGAGCATGTTCTTCCTGCAGGACAAAACCTGCCATTGGATGGAGGTGCAACTAACAAAATCTCAGAGCATTATACCTATATTTATGATCACGCAGGCCGGTTGTTGGAAACCTTCAAGAATGGTGAAAGCATAGAAAAACTGACTTATAACAGCCTGGGACAAGTGGAACGGAAGGAACAATCCGGGGTGCTTGATGCCCGATATACTTACAATATCAGGGGTTGGACGAAAAAAATACAGGAACAGAAGACCGGATTTCTCCAGGAACTTTATTATGAAGAGCCCCGAAGCCAAGTTAACGGAGAATTATACAGCTATCAACCCTCTTACAACGGGAACATTTCCTCTATGAATTGGAAATATCCGGGAAGTAACAGAATCAGTTTTAGTTATTCCTATGACCGGTTGAACAGGCTGGGACATGCCGACGGTATGGAAGAGGGCACTTCTTCTTACATAGAAGAAGGCTTTGCATACGATCTTCATGGAAATATTGAGGCCATAGAACGTCAAAAATATCAAGATTATATAGAATTAGATGTCCTTGAAATGAGCTATACTGGAAATCACCTAAAAAATGCCCTCAGGTTATATAGATACCCATATGGTTCCAATGTTACTTTTTATCCTGACAGAGGTCCCTACCCGATGGATGAATTCTTTTACGACAGCAATGGAAGATTGGTAACAGATTTAGACCGGGATATTTGTACAATCAGGTATAATGTTCTAAATTTGCCTGATACGATTCAATTCTCTAATGGGCATGCGATCTACTATACCTACGATGCTTCAGGCGTGAAGCTGAAAACCAAACATGTTACTGTAAAACCTCATGTGTTGCAACCTTTGAGCCGTGGGGAAGTAGCCAATCTGCAGGATGCTCAGATTTCACATGTTGTAACTAAAGATTACGCCGGAAATATCATCTATGAGAACGGGAATATAGACAAGATACTGTTTCCGGGAGGTTATACCCAGTTTGATCAGGCAGGAGCATTGTTGAAAGGAACGGATCACTTTTATAATAAAGATTACTTAGGGAATAGCAGGGATGTTGTCCGCAAGCAGGCAAATGCTACCGAACTCGTACAACGCACCGAATACTTTCCATTCGGGACACCCTTTCCTGACGAATCATGGACTGGAAGCATCCAGCCCTATAAATACAACGGTAAGGAATTTGACCGGATGCACGGTTTGAATTATTATGACTATGGTGCCCGTCATTATGATCCCCTGTTAGGCCGTTGGCATGTAATGGATCCTTTGGCTGAGAAGTATTATTCGGTAAGTCCGTATGCTTATTGTGGGAATAATCCTATTAGCCGTATTGATCCGGATGGTAAATTCTGGTGGTTCGCAATACCTGTTGTTTTTGGATTATTGATGGAATCGCAACCTGTGAATGCTCCGACTCTGGATTATGCTGCCAATGATCAAGCAATGAAAGAAGCCTGGTCTAGTTATAATCTTGGCGTTGCTACAAATTTAGTCCCTTTAGGGCCGGCAGCAGCTCCTGCTGTATCTACAAAAGTAGCAGTAAGGGAAATTGTAAAACAAGAAATTAAGAGTGAAATAAAAGGTCAGGTACGAAAAGAAATTAAGAATGAATTCGGTTCTAAAGGAAAACCCGATCATCAGGCTAAAGTAAAAGAACTAGCAAAAAAAGCAGAAACTGAAAACCCAGGACAACGTATAGTAACGGAGAAAAAGATTAATGCTGAAGGTTCAAATAGAAGACCAGATGTACAAGTGCAAGACCCTCAGACTAAAAAAACTACAAAAGTATATGAAGCTGAAAGAAAGCCTAATAGTCAACGGAATATTAAGCGGGAAGAAGAATACAAAAATTTAGGAATCCCATACGAAACTCATAAAGTAGGAGGTAATTGATTATGCCTGAAATAAATTTTTATATTACAGATGACGAAAGAATGGAGTTGTTTGATTTTATTACTGAAAATAGAGGAACCTTTACTCCAGCAATGATTTATGATAAACCCAAAAGTATTGAAATCCAAAATAAAGAAGATTTAATTAAGTGTATTTACGAGCAAGTTGTTAGTTTTTATATTTTATCTCCATTGTTCCAAATTGAACCCATTGTCATAAGTCAAAATAAGTTTTTTAAAGAAGAGAAATATAGTATAGATCAACGAACAGGAGGACCATATATTGCTGTTGGTTTTTTTCGTGGCTATGCTGATGATGCCCCAATAAAATATAAATGTACTGAATTTTTCCATTATGCCCGTTATTTACACTACGATTGGGAAACTAATTTCGGTGAATTTCCTGCAACGGAAGAACTGAAAGCCTACTACAAGATGATAGTGAAGTTTTTGAAAGCGAAGTGTAAGCAAATTACAGCAAAAAATGGCAAAAAATATTGGGTAAGTAAAACATTATCGGAAAAAGAAATTTTGTAGCTCTTATATGGACAACGTTTATAATGTCACTCGATGAGAATAAAAAAACAATTAATGGGGAGCCAAATCTCAAAAAGGCAGCTCTGGTAATTCTATCAATGGGATAAGTCCAAATAACCCCAACATAGATAACTATCTTGATTTAGCAAAAAAAGAATGGGGAACTCCATAAAACATAAATAAAAAAAATGAAACGACAACAAAGAACAATAGGTGCTATTTTTGAAATTAATATTGATAATCAATACCATGTTTATGGTCAAATTTTAGAAAAAGCTAATTATGCTTTTTTTGATTATAAGGCAAAATATAAGCTATCTGAATTCTCCATACTTGAAAAAGTACCGGTATTATTCATATTAGCAGTATACAATGATGTTATAACACAAGGGCATTGGTTAAAAGTTGGGAAATTATCCATCAGGGATGATTTAAAAATTCTCCCGATGAAGTTTATTCAAGATGCTCTTCATCCTGCGATTTTTGAATTGTATAATCCTAATACAGGGGAGATAACACCAACGAAAAAGGATCAAATTGAAGGCTTAGAATGTGCTGCTGTTTGGGATTCAAACCATGTAGAAGACCGGATTCGAGACCATTATAATGGTGTTCCTAATGTATGGGCTAATCAGTTAAGAATTAAATAACTCTTGTTAGTTACTTTATGGTTCAATAAAAAGAATTTAATAGCATAAATTAAAATATGAAACGACAGAAAAGAACAGTTGGGTCAATCTTGATGATTGATTTGAAAGATGGTTATTACAATTATGCCCAAATTTTAGAATTTGGAATAGTATTCTTTGATATTCACACTAAAGATTCAGAAATAAAGGATTTCAGTTTTTTACTTGACAAACCAATCTTATTTATATTAGGAGTATATAATGATGTTATTACACAAGGACATTGGTTGAAAGTAGGTAAATTGCCAATTCGTGACGATTTAAAAATTCTCCCTATGCAATTTATTCAAGATGCTCTTCATCCTACGAATTTTGAATTGTATAATCCTAATACAGG
>JAVBMM010000183.1:0-13711 GCA_031552425.1 Bacteroidales bacterium
GATCGCCCGTAAATCTTCTTGCAAAACCGGGAAAAATGTCCTGGAGAAGAAAAATTATAATTGAAACAAATGTCTTTAAGACTATCTTCTGTATAGCATATATCGTGTAATATTTTCTTTGATTTTTCATTCATAATCCATTGATGTGGATATTCACCAAATTCTTTATAGAATTTTTTCTCAAACCCAGACACACTATAATGAGCCAACTGAGCAAATTCACGGGTAGAATTGACCCCCAAATAATTAGACAACACAAGCTTTCTGAAAGAAATGTCCCTACCTATAATCGGATAGAAAAACGCCGCCAATTCTTTTTTGGAATAATAAGCCCTCAGAATGAGAAAAAACTCTTCTTTCTTTAATTCCAAGAAATTGAAACAACGCAAACCATCATTCAGATAAAGTTCCAGATTATATAAAAAATCCGTAACCCGCTGATTGAACAAAAGTTTATGAAAGTCCGGTTCAATATTTTTCGTATAAGAAGACAATGCATCTAATGAAAAACACTGACATAATTTACCATAAGAACGAAAATAAAAAACCATAGCTTTCATATCTTCTCTTACCTCTATCGTAAATGATGTATTGGGAGGAATCAAGAAAAACTCTTCACTAACAACACACTTCTGATAGTACTCGTTGTACGAAACTATTATGTTCCCCTTAAGGACAAAGAAAACAATAACTTTGTCATAAGAATCTTCTTTCCTTATGGTATCTTTTTCAAAAAGAGTGCTAACTAAGGATTTTTGGTTATCATATACATAATTATAACACTCTGTGTGTTCTCTGACATAAAGTAATTGGACAGCACTCATATTCAAATTGTTTATGTATAGTTAATCATTCCCTTTCATTCTCATGGCTAGCATAAGAGCAAATGAGCTTTTCTTCCCATTTTTCCATTTTCCGGGATTTACACACATACATAATTTATTTCAATTAAAATGACATCAAAAAGGTACTTTCACAAGCACCATTAAAAGATAATGGAGATAGAAAAAAGGAAGAAAAACCCATTATGATATTTTACATTTATTGTATGCGTCTGTATAGCACTTATTGATAAGTAAAGATAAAGTGAGTACAACCGTTGAATATTATATATTTCCACCAACTAATTACACATTTCCGCCTAAATAAAAAAGAAATAAATGATACACATAAATGCTTATAAGCCTCTAAAAATCAATAACAACAAGAATTTTTACAAAAAAATTACTCATCCTATTGCCAATTCAAAAATATCATCTATCTTTGCATCGCATTTGAGAGAAAGTGCTGATAAATAAAGAAATTTGGTGTGGTAGTTCAGTTGGTTAGAATACCTGCCTGTCACGCAGGGGGTCGCGGGTTCGAGTCCCGTCCATACCGCAAAAAAACGCTAACAATCTGAGTTTAGATTGTTAGCGTTTTTTCTTTTGTATTTTGGCAATTTATTTTCATTTGACCGGATACTGTGCTAAAAAAGTAATATTGTAGATACTAACTTACGATTCAGGCAAGTTCTGATATTCAGTAGTTGGGACATTTTGAGGCAATAGACCATGCAAGGCTGCAAACGCTGCAACTTTACCGGCTGCTTCACCCATAGGTACAGCATTTCCGGTAACACGATAACTTGCATGAGCCAAAAAGTCACCACTAACACATCTTCCTGCCATCATCAATCCTGAAATATCTTTCGCAATAAGTGCCCGTAAAGGAATATCATATGGTTTACTTTTATAATCCTGAGAGTAGCTTTTATTAGTTTCATTAGCATGAATAACCGGATGCACATCAACACTAAAGGTTGCACGACAAACAGCATCTTTATGATAACGTCCTTCTATTACATCCTGGACTGTGATGGAATATAGGCCGCGAATGCGTCGGCCCTCACGAATACCAATTTGTTCTGCCGTTGAAACTAATCTCAGATTTTCCCAAGCTTTCCCATTCGTTCTTAATGCTTTAACAATTTGATTAAGTTCTTTTCGAGCATGTATAGTTGCTTGTGTCAAATCATCTGCATCAAATCCTTTGCATCCGTATTCATGATTAGCCATAAACATGAATAAATCATTCCTGATGGGGTATATTCCAGGACTTTTGTATGAAGAAATATATCCTCCTTTTTCAATCAAACCGAGCAAACGTTTTTTTGATCCAGAATCAACATCTCCTTTCCAACGGACATAATCTTTTATCTCCTCAAAGTGCACTCCGTCAATCAGTGCCAATAAACTTGCAGGTTGTGATGCAAAGTCGTTTGTTGGATCACCAAAATCGAAACCACATCCGGCAAGGGTAGCCAAATTACCATCGCCAGTAGCATCGATGAACATTTTTCCACTCCAAGCTTCTCTTCCAGAAGCCGATTCCGTGATTATATGTGTAAGCTGGTTACTCTTCTTTACAGTACCGACTACCCTTGTATGTAGACGAACATACACGTTATTATCAACACAATAATCTTCTAAAAGCAGTTTCATTTCTTCCACATCGAAAGGCAACGAATAGCTTGTGGGAATGGAACCAACAGCACCACGACTTTCTAAATCTTCTATCAATTGTTTCAAGAAGCCAGTTTTATTTTTATAATCAAGAATCCAGCTTAATAATCCGGAAGTCCACGTTCCTCCTAAGCACCCATGAGTTTCAACCAGTAAAACGGACGCTCCTTTTTTTGCGGCTTCAACAGCAGCAGCAATACCCGCTGGACCAGAGCCACATACGATAACATCATATTTTCCTTTTATAGAAACCTTTTGCATCTCCTCAATAACATTGTTCTCAGCTATTGAAGAACACGCTGTAATAGTTGAAGGAAAAATAATCGATGACGCTAAAGCGCTGACTCCACTCACTTTTATAAATTGACGTCGTTTCATTTATAAATACTTATCAAACTACATTTACAAATATAATTTATTCAAATCATTTATTTTTATAACTTCAAAAAGATCATTTACAAATCAAAAAGATTTGCTTAATAAAAAAGCTATTAAGAATCCTACTACTGTAACTATTGCAACAACCCTGCCTCCATACTTAAATGCTTCCGGAATCATTGTGTCACATAACATAGCCAGAATAGCACCAGATGCAAAAGCCATTGTTCCAGCATGAATAGAGGGCGAACTATCCCCAAGAAAAGCATACCCTCCCATAGATGAAAGGATAGTAACAATGAGAGTAATAATCCAAAGAGTCAAAATATATTTAGTGGACAAACCTGCCATTTTCATTCCTAAAGTGCCTGACATTCCTTCCGGCAAATTACTTAAAAATACTGCAGCCATAAACACAAGTCCTGTATTTCCTCCAATGGCAACAGAGGCTCCTACTACAAAAGATTCCGGAATACCATCTAATAATGTTCCTAACAATATAGCCGTACCAGAATTGTCTTCCGGATTATCGCTTTTTGCCTTTTCAGAGATACCATGACCTCTTTTTCTGAATTGACCACCTTTTTTATCAATAAAATAATCACCTCCGACAAAAACAACTGCACCTGCTAAAAAACTTAATCCAATCACTATTTGATCATGGCTTTTATCAAACGCATCATTCATCAAATCTATTGACAAGGCTGAAATCAACACGCCAGCACCAAAAGCCATAATCGTAGCAATCAATTTATTATTCAATTTCAGATATAATCCGAGTAAAGCTCCTATTAAAACAGCAGATCCGGATATAAATCCTAATAATGCAGATTGAAACATATTATTCTGATTTAGTAATTTAAATATAACAATAACAAACAAATATACATGTTTTTTTCAATTAATCGACAAAGAGATGTCTGTTTTCCGACAAACAATATAATATTAAACTTTTATCATTACGATATAAGTGAACAAATTCCTTTTTATTTTGTTATTCATACAATTACAAGATCCAAACTCCATTTTTTTGGATAATACTATTCTAATTTATTATACATTAAATATTCAGTGTTATGAAGACAAAAAAAAATCTAAAAAACAAAGTATTGCTTTTAGCATTACCACTATTGATTTTCTCCTGTAATAATCAGAAGAAACAAACAGCACAAGAATCTAATTTCGGTTACGAATTTGTAAACGGTTATCCAACAGAAGCAACCATTCAAAAGGCTTATGATGACGCCGATTTGGCGCGTGCCATACAAGCATACAAATTTTTCTACCCAACTGTTTCTGGTGAAGCCATTTTGGAAGGGAATCAAGATGTTGGCATTAAACCCAATGCCGTATCTGGTACGCTTGATTCTAAGCCTTTACAGCTGGGCTTTACTCTTAACTCCGACACACCTTACGGACCATTACTATTAGACCTTTCAAAAGGTCCGATAGTAGTTGAGCTACCCGCCGCTCCGCTTATTGTGGTGGCAATGGATGTGAACCAACGCTGGGTAGCCGATATGGGTATTCCGGGACCTGATGCGGGTAAAGGCGGTAAACACCTCATTCTTCCTCCCAGCTATAAGGGAAAAATTCCGGCTTCGGATTACTACATTTGGAAATCGTCCTCAGATAACTTAACGGTAGGTATTCGTTCGCTTCCGGTGGGCGGTGATGTACCTGCGGCTGTGGAGCGCATTAAAACCGTGAAAATATATCCGTACGAGGGAAAGGCTACTCCGATACAGTGGCTTGATCTTTCGGGGAAACCTCAAAATACTACTCCGCTTGATTGGGAAACCAACATCAAGTTTTGGGAAGTGCTGAGTAAGGTAGTTGATAGAGAACCTTCATTCGAGCTATATCATACGTACTACGGTGAACTATCTGTACTGGGAATTATCAAAGGAAAACCGTTTAACCCGGATGCCCGTATGAAAGGTATTTTGGAAAAGGCAGCCAAGATGGCTAACGCTCAAATGCGCGTACAATCCTTTGCCGACCGTCGTTCCGACCGTCTTCCATGGTCTGATCGCCAATGGGAATGGGTAGGTCTTCGTCCAGAAAATGGTGACTTCGAAACCCCTACTTATCTTGATCTTGATGCACGCGAAGTATGGTTTTATCAAGCTATCGGAGCGTCACCAGCTATGTTTCGTCGTCAAGCAGGACAAGGTTCCTTATATTGGCTAGGATTGAAAGATAAAGATGGTAAATATGTAGATGGAGCTAAAACATATAAATTAACTATTCCTCAGCCTGTTCCTGCCGGATTGTTCTGGTCAGTAACCGTTTATGATGCTAATACTCGCAGCCAGGTACAAACAGACCAAGGATATGCAGCTCTTCGTTCAATGTTCGAATTAAAAGATGTAGATAAAACTCAACCTGTTGATTTATATTTCGGGCCCACTGCTCCTGAAGGAAAAGAAAAGCAATGGATTAAAACTATTCCTGGTAAAGGCTGGTTTGTGTATATGCGCATCTATGGTCCTCAAGAAGCAGCATTCAACGGTCCTTGGAAACCTGGCGACTTTGAAGAAGTGAAATAAGAGATAAATTCTCTAATATAAAGATAGGAACCGTCGTGAACTTAGTGCTCGCGGCGGTTTTTGGGTTTAAAGAATTCTTGAAACTTCGAGATTCTTTAAGAATCAAGAAGAATTAATAAAAATATTGTATCTTTGCCTTATTGAAAAACATAATTGATAAGATATGATAGAATACCCTCCGATGGCCTCCGAGCAAGAAATATTCGAAGCCTTTCAAGTAGCATTCAAATCTGATATTCAGCGTATAAATTCCGATTATCCTTATTGGGAAAAGGTAAAATATATTCCAACAAAAGAAAAATTGACTCCCAAAAAATTGTGGCTCGCATTGAAAATATTGCGTCAGGCAAACCGTACGATTGTATCTTTTGGAAAATATGAATTCAGTTTTACAATCACGGACGAAATGTTTGAGCTCCTGTATTATTTTGATATGAATATCGGCGGCAGTTTAACCGGAGAACAAATTATTCCTTCTGAAAACAAAAATTCTTATCTTATTTCATCCATTATGGAAGAAGCCATTGCTTCGAGCCAGATGGAAGGCGCAACTACCACGCGCAAAGTGGCGAAAAATATGCTTCGCAAAAGCGAAAAACCCAAAAATAAGGGGCAGCAGATGATTCTAAACAATTACCAAACAATCAACTACATAAAAGACCATTCTAAAGATGATTTTTCTATTGAACGACTGAAAGAAATTCATCATTCAATGACTGTCAACACGCTTGAAGATGAAAAGGATGCCGGGAGTATCCGCCAAAACGACAATATTCTTGTGATGGACGGTATTACGGGCGACATTGCACATACACCTCCTCATTATGAAGAACTGAAAACATTGCTCGCTGATTTGGAAAAATTTTTCAACAAAAACAGCAGCTCATTCATTCATCCCATTGTCAAGGCGATAATCGTACATTTTATGCTGTCTTATTTTCACCCTTTTGCAGATGGTAATGGTTGCACTGCTCGTTCGCTGTTTTATTGGTATATGATGAAACAAGGTTATTGGTTGGTCGAATATATGTCGATTTCTCGTATTATTGCCAAAACAAAAAGACAATACGAAGATGCCTTTTTACATACCGAATGCGATGACAATGATTTGACTTACTTTATTTTATACAACTTACGGAAGATGAAAGTTGCCTTTGGGGAACTAAAACTCTATCTCAAACGGAAAACGGCCGAAAATAATAGTATCATATTGCTCGCCAACATAAAAGGAATCAATGCAAGACAAGCACAAATCATAAAAATTATACAGGAAAAATCCAATACTGTTTTTTCCGTAAGAGAAATAGAAAATCGATTCTCAATCTCCAATTTCACTGCTCGGGCTGATTTAGAAGGACTTGTAAAATTAGGGTATTTGTCTGAAATACAAATAAATAAAGTAACTCGAAATTATATTAAATCCAATATATTTGACGACCTATTAAAAGGCAAATAACGGTTTGAACTTCTTGAAACTTCTTGATTTTTATAAATTCAAGAAGAAATTATAACAGATACTTTATATTACAAATGAGATTAATAAAATTGCACACCCATTCACGGAAGGTAATGGACGAAGCACATGGATTTGGTGGATTTTAAACTGAAAATAGGCAGAGATATCTTGTTTCTTGCATTATGTAATCAAGTTAGAATATTATGAAAGAGCGGATCGTTGGAATAATGGGTGCTATGCCGGAAGAGGTAGATGGAGTAGTAAACCTTTTAGAAGATAAACAGGAATATTTAATAGGGATGAGAACCTATTTTGTTGGAAAACTTAATGGTATTAAAACGGTAGTTGTATTCTCAAGGTGGGGTAAAGTAGCAGCTGCAACCACCGTTTCAACATTAATTCTCAAATTTAATGTAACTGAAATAATATTTACCGGGGTATCCGGTGCGGTGGATGATAGGCTAAACATTGGAGATATTGTTGTGGCAAAACGACTAATACAACATGATTTAGACGGGAGACCATTGATGGATGAATTTGAAATCCCTTTACTTAATATTAAATATATAGAAACGCAGCAAGAGCAATTAAAAACTGTAACAAATGCCATTAATAATTTAATTAACGATAATCATCTTCCATCTGTTATTGATGTTACTGAATTGAAACGATTCAATATTACAAATCCGAAATTATTTATTGGAGACATTGCCAGTGGAGATAAATTTTTTTCAAAAAAGAGTGAAAAAGATGAGTTATTGAAGAAATTACCTTTGACATTATGCGTGGAAATGGAAGGAGCTGCAGTCTCTCAGGTATGTTATGAATATCATATTCCATTTACAATCGTAAGAACAATCTCGGATACTGCTGATGAAAAGTCTCATATTGATTTTCCTCGTTTTATAGAAAAAATTTCTAACAAATACTCAATTGAAATTATAAAAAACATTTTTCAACAGTATTAAAAGTTGAATCATAACTGATTCTATACTAAATAAAAGAAGATTAAAACAGGAAGGGTTGGATTAATGTGAAATACAAGAAATAATAGCTTTTTAATAGTTAATAAATGTAAATTAACATTTGTATATGTGAAATATATTATTTACCTTTAAATATTATTTCTATCCTGAATCAATCATTCTTCTTAAACATACTAAAAACGGGTATTTTCATTGAAAATGCCCGTTTTTTTTGAAATATAGTAGGGTTGTAATGTGTCTACAATAGGACTATAAGACTCTTGCAGTAGGACTATAATGTATCTATAGCCCTACTATAATGTATAAAAAGCAAAATATTACTGAATTCGCTCGCTTGTATTCATTGAATATTGCAAATATTAGTTAATAATTATTAAATTTTAATATTTAATGAAGCGATGTTAGGCTACTATTCCCACTCGATTGTTGCAGGAGGCTTGGAGCTAATATCGTAAACAACCCGATTTACACCTTTTACTTTGTTGATGATTTCATTCGAAACTTTTGCCATAAACTCGTAAGGTAAATGTACCCAATCAGCGGTCATAGCATCGGTTGAAGATACCGCGCGGAGTGCAACAGCATTTTCATAGGTACGTTCGTCTCCCATAACACCGACAGATTGAACGGGAAGTAAAATAGCTCCGGCTTGCCAAACGTTGTCGTATAAATTCCACGCACGTAATTCACGAATAAAAACATCATCAGCATCTTGTAATACCCGAACTTTTTCCGGAGTGATATCTCCAAGGATACGAACTCCTAATCCCGGGCCGGGGAAAGGATGACGATTAATCAAATGAGGCATCATGCCTAATTCTCTTCCTACGCGACGGACTTCATCTTTGAATAACAATTTTAGCGGCTCAACTAATTTCAAATTCATTTTTTCAGGAAGTCCTCCCACATTATGGTGAGATTTGATAACAGTACCTGTAATGGAAAGAGATTCAATGATATCAGGATAAATTGTTCCTTGTCCTAACCATTTTACATCTTTCATTTTCTTGGCTTCATCGTCAAATACATCAATAAAACCTTTTCCAATGATTTTCCTCTTTTTTTCAGGATCGGTGACTCCTGCCAGTTCTTTGTAAAATTTGTCTTTTGCATCAATCCCGATTACATTTAGTCCGAGATGTTCATAGTCTCGTAATACATTTTCAAATTCATTTTTGCGCAATAAACCATGATCTACAAAAATACAGGTAAGATTGCTACCGATGGCTTTATTCAATAGAACAGCTGTAACAGAAGAATCTACTCCTCCGGAAAGAGCTAAAATTACTTTATCATTTCCTAATTGAACTTTTAATTCTTCTACTGTGTGTTCAATGAAAGATGCGGGAGTCCAATCTTTTTTCATTCCACAGATATTGAGAAAATTATCGAGGAACAAAGTACCATCTTCAGAATGAAAAACTTCGGGATGGAATTGTACTCCCCAAGTTTGTTCTCCGTCCACTTTATATGCAGCTACTTTTACGTCATTTGTTTTTGCAATAATTATGAAATTAGAGGGTAATTGCGTAATAGTATCACCGTGAGACATCCAAACTTCAGATTGTTCTTTCGCTTCTTTGAGTAATAAATCGCTCTTATCAACAGGAGTTAACACAGCCCTGCCATATTCTCTTGAATCACCTTTCTCTACTTTTCCTCCAGATGCATGAGCTATATATTGAGCTCCATAACAAATGCCTAATACCGGATATTTACCTCTGATTCCTGATAAATCTATTTTGAATGCTTCTTTGTCATTAACGGAAAATGGGCTTCCGGAAAGGATAACACCTTTTACCGTTTTATCATTTTCAGGAAATTTATTATATGGAACGATTTCACAATATGTATTCAACTCTCGTAAACGGCGTCCGATAAGTTGTGTTGTCTGAGATCCGAAATCAAGAATGATAATTTTTTCCAT
The DNA here is from genome assembly GCA_031552425.1 of Bacteroidales bacterium. Taxonomy (GTDB): domain Bacteria; phylum Bacteroidota; class Bacteroidia; order Bacteroidales; family Azobacteroidaceae; genus JAISFI01. The sequence goes on from JAVBMM010000183.1 coordinate 9,804, forward strand.
CGTGTTACTTTTGTATTTAGCATGCAAAATTACAAAAATACTTTAAAAATCTCTTTGGAAGAACCAAATTGTTTGTAATTTTGTTTTATAAAAAAGCTCGAGAATAAAGTATGGTTTAATATATAAAATCCAATAGTTATGAGTAGCAATTTCAAATTTATTTTAGGCGTAGCAGTCGGAGCAGCGGTAGGAGCTGCTATAGGATATGCGATTTCTTCCGGAAAAAAAGATGAATGGTTGGAAATATTAAAAGATAAAGCGGAAAAAATTAAAGATGATCTGGAAATGGCCGCAGATAAAATTAATAATTCAGTACAAGGAATAGCTAGCCGGGTAGTGTATGATGAATAAGAAAGATAATATGTTAGATTTTTTGAAAGACGTCAAAGAAGATATTTCTAAATACTTAGATTTAAGATTGAAACTCTTAAAAATAGAAGTCTATGAAAAAGCAGGAAAAATATCTTCTGTATTATCTGTTTTATTAATCATATTTTTTGTCGCCTTTTTTGCCATTTTATTCTTGTTTCTGGCTTTGGGATTTTATTGGGGAAATCTCTTAGGTAGCTTGGCTTTAGGAATGTGCTTGGTGGGAGGAATATACATATTGGTACTATTAACCGTAATTTTGTTCAGAAAAAAAATTATGGGAAAAATTTTCAATTTGTTTATTACCGAATTAATAGAAGACGATGAAGAAGAAAACAAATAAAATGACAGGAGCACAACGTTTGCAATATCGTAAAGAATTATTGAAAGGCAGGATATGTGAACAACAAAAAAAATTAGATAGTCATTTTTCTTATATACAACAAAATATGGGCAGTGTGCTGTTAGGTATAACGGTGGCTGCTTTTTCTCGAAAACTTCCTTTAGAGTTTCGTTCCCTTATATCTTTGTTTTCAAATAAAGAAGGAGAACAAAATACTTCCGGAATAAAGACAGGTAAAACAATGCAAATGGTAAAATCCCTGTTACCTGTTTTGATAGAAATTGCCTTACCTTTTCTTTTAAGTGCCGGAGTAAAAACGTTAAAAAAGAAATTTTTTAACAAGAAAATATGAATACTTTTACGCATTATTTAAAAATAAAATAGATGTTTGATATAGAAATGATCCGAAATGTATACGACTTGTATACATTAAAAATGGAAAAGATTAGAGGTGTTTTGAACAGACCATTGACACTGACGGAGAAAATATTATATGCACATTTGTATGATGACAAAGATCTGGTAGATTTTAAAAGAGGAGAAGATTATGTCAATTTTTCTCCAGATAGAGTTTCTATGCAAGATGCTACGGCACAAATGGCTTTACTACAGTTTATGAATGCCGGCCGTGATACAACGGCAGTTCCTTCGAGCGTTCATTGCGACCATTTGATACAAGCTCATCGATCCGCAGCATTGGATTTGGAACAAGCAGAAAAAAACAATAAAGAAGTATATGATTTTCTTCGAACAGTTTCCGATAAATACGGAATAGGTTTTTGGAAACCCGGAGCAGGAATTATTCACCAAGTGGTACTGGAAAATTATGCTTTTCCAGGAGGAATGATGATAGGAACTGATTCTCATACTCCCAATGCAGGAGGTTTGGCTATGATAGCTATAGGGGTAGGAGGTTCCGATGCTATGGATGTTATGGCAGGAATGCCTTGGGAACTGAAGATGCCTAAGATCATTGGAGTGAAATTAACGGGAAAATTAAACGGTTGGGCATCTCCTAAAGATGTGATTTTGAAATTGGCAGGTATTCTCACCGTAAAAGGAGGAACTAATTCTGTGATAGAATATTTTGGGGAGGGTGCGGACAGTTTGTCAGCTACTGGAAAAGCAACTATTTGTAATATGGGAGCAGAAGTTGGGGCTACCACTTCTATTTTTCCTTATGATGAGAAAATGGCAACATACCTAAAAGCTACCGGAAGGCAACAAGTTGTTGATGTTTGTGAATCCATTGCTTTTGATTTGCGTGCAGATCAAGAAGTCTACATTACTCCGGAAAAGTATTATGATTCTTTAATTACTATTGACTTGGATACACTAGAGCCTTACATTAATGGCCCTTTTACTCCGGACTTGGCACATCCAATATCTGAATTTGCAGAAGCAGTAATGATGAATGGTTATCCGAGAAAAATGGAAGTGGGACTGATAGGTTCATGTACTAATTCATCTTATGAAGATATGAGTCGAGCAGCTTCTCTTGCGAAGCAGGTGAAACAAAAAGGTTTACAAGTAAAAGCCCAGTTGCTTATAAATCCTGGTTCCGAACAAATTCGATATACAGCTGATAGAGATGGTATTTTGGGGGAATTGGAGAATATGGGAGGAGTATTGATGACTAATGCCTGTGGACCTTGTATAGGACAATGGAAGCGGGAAATGGATGATCCTGAACGTCCTAATTCCATAGTGACTTCTTTTAATCGTAATTTTGCTAAGAGAAACGATGGAAACCCAAATACATACGCTTTTGTTGCATCTCCGGAGATCGTAACGGCATTGACAATTGCAGGAGATCTTTGTTTTAATCCGTTGAAAGATAAGATATTGAACGCAGAAGGAAAATATGTTAAATTGGATGAACCGGCAGGTTTGGAACTTCCCGTTAAAGGTTACGATGTGAAAGAACTTGGGTACAGGGCACCTGATCCGGATGCAAATGTGGAAGTGATTGTTAATCCGTCTTCACAACGCCTTCAACTATTGGAGCCGTTTTCTATTCCTGAAAATAAAGACGTATTATCAATGTCTTTGCTGGTAAAAGTGAAAGGAAAATGTACCACAGACCATATATCCATGGCAGGTCCTTGGTTGAAATTCAGAGGACATTTGGAGAATATTTCTGACAATATGCTCATGGGAGCTGTTAACGCATTCAATGATGAAGTAAACTCAGTGTTAGATGCTGAAACAAAGGAATATACAACAGTTTCTGCATTGGCTGAAAAATATAAAAAGGAGAATATTTCTTCTGTAGTAGTTGCCGAAGAAAATTATGGAGAAGGTTCTTCCCGTGAACATGCAGCTATGGAACCTCGTTTTTTGAATGTAAAAGCCATTATTGTAAAGTCTTTTGCACGGATACACGAAACCAATCTGAAAAAACAAGGAATGTTGGCATTAACCTTTGTAAATAAGGATGATTACAACAAGATACAAGAAAGTGATGTAGTCGAAATATCAGGGTTGTCTAAATTTTTTCCAGGGAAAAATTTACAAGTATCCCTAAAACACGTTGATGGAAGTTCGGAAACTTTTGAAGTATCCCACACATATAATGCCATGCAAATAGAATGGTATAAAGCAGGAAGCGCTTTGAACTATATGAAAAAAACAATAAATTCTATTCCTAATAAGTAAAATATGTCACAAAGAATATCGATAAAAAACGGAATTCTGCAAGTACCTGATATTCCGGAAATTCCTTATATTGAGGGAGATGGAATTGGACCGGAAATATGGCAGGCTGCCCGTTCTGTGATAGATAAAGCAGTTGATAAAGCATATAATGGAAAGCGAAAAATTGCTTGGCTGGAAGTACTTGGTGGAGAAAAAGCTTTTAAACAAACTGGTTCTTGGTTACCGGATGAAACAATGGATAGTTTCAGACAATGTCTTGTTGGTATCAAAGGGCCATTAACAACTCCTGTAGGAGGTGGTATTCGTTCTCTCAATGTTGCTTTGCGGCAAGATTTGGATTTATATGTTTGTCTACGCCCCGTTCGTTGGTTTAAAGGGGTTTCCTCTCCGGTAAAAGAACCCCAGAAAGTAAATATGGTGGTATTTCGTGAAAATACAGAAGATATCTATGCCGGGATAGAATGGATGCAAGGAACGGATGAAGCAAAAAAATTCTATCGTTTTTTGAAGGAAGAAATGAATGTGAAGAAAGTTCGCT
>JAVBMM010000210.1:0-7105 GCA_031552425.1 Bacteroidales bacterium
ACATGGCGTAGGTATGGTATTCTTTTCTGAAAAAATCGGGTTGTTTCAACGGAATATCATTTCAGGACAATATGCTTATAAGAAAAAACTTTGGGGCGGATTGATGAGCGCAGGTTTACAAGTTGGAATGATTTCAGAAACTTTTGATGGCACCGGAGTGTTTATTCCGGTAAGTGATTATCATCAACAGACAGATGATGGAATTCTGATGTCAGAAGGTACGGGATCTGCGATAGATTTCGCATTCGGATTATATTATACTCGTTCGCAATGGTATGCCGGATTGTCTATATCTCACATCATGGAGCCGGAAATGGAATTAGGAGATGGAATTTATATGTACCCTAATCGAGCATATTATCTCACAGGAGGATACAATATTCAGTTGAATAATCCGTTTTTAGAGTTACAACCGTCCGTTTTTATTAAATCGGATCTACAAACAAGTCTTTTTGATGTCAATTTGCGACTTTGTTATAACAAAATGTTGTGGGGCGGATTGGGCTGGCGGTATGGTGATGCTGCTGTTGTTACATTAGGTGCCAAATTTGGGAAAATACAAGCAGGATATGCTTATGATTTTCCTTTAACGGCAATGAGAAAAGGAACAACCGGAAGCCATGAGTTATTTCTAAAATATTCTATGGAATTAACTCCGGGAAAAGGGAATAAAAACAGACATAAAAGCGTAAGAATATTATAATATTTAGACAAAGATGTTAGATGTTTACAAATAAATCTAGGATCTTTAATCTCAAGAATATGAAAAAAGCAATATTTATCATTGTATTGGTAGTTATATGTACGGCATGCGGGAACTCCAAACAAGGATCCGGTGGAGAACTTATTGGTGTCAGCGCTCCTGTGTGGAGCGAACCTTCTCCTTATGGAATGGTATTGATAAAAAGGGGTTCTTTCCAAATGGGACCGGCAGATAAGGATTCATTATGGGGTACTTTTCAGGATCCTAAAGCTGTATCCATTGAATCTTTTTGGATGGATGAAACCGAAATAACCAATGCAAAATACCGTCAGTTTGTTTATTGGGTGAGGGATTCTATTGTAAGGGAAAGACTTTTCGATCCGGCTTATGCAGGAGATGATCTTTTCAAAATCCAAGAGGATAAAAACGGCGATCCCCTTCCTGTACCTGTTTTGAACTGGAACAGACCTATACCGTCTGAGAGAAAGGCCAATGAAGACGAATTGAGGGCTATTAACAGTGTATATTATACGCATCCTATCACAGGAGAAAAGAAGCTGGATGATAAACAAATGTATTTCCGTTACAGTTGGTTTGATGCTACTTCCGCAGCAATGCGTAAATATAGACTCAATCCGGAAGAAAGGGTGAAAGATACTGATGTGAAAGTAGATCCTAACGCCGTTGTTATGATTTCTAAAGATACAGCGTTTATCAATGATGAAGGACGGATTATTAACCAAACGATTACGCGTCCGCTTAGTAACTTATTTGATTTTTATCATACAAGGATTGTGAATATTTATCCGGATGAAACTTGTTGGGTAAATGATTTCAACAATGCTTATAATGAACCTTATATGAGAATGTATTTTAACCATCCGGGATATAACGATTATCCTGTGGTGGGAGTTTCCTGGGAACAAGCAACTGCTTTTTGCGTGTGGAGAACTGATTATTTCAAGAGATCTTTAACGGGAAGAAATGCAGATCGTATAGTGGAACCTTACCGGCTTCCGACAGAAGCAGAATTTGAATATGCTGCGCGTAACGGTAAAAGTGAAAATAAGTATCCTTGGGCACAAAATGGTGTTACTTCTGATAAGAAGGGTTGTTTCTTAGCTAATTTCAAACCCGATCGCGGAAATTATCCTATGGATGGGCATTTAATTACTGCTCGAGTAGGATCTTATTCTCCCAATGAATTCGGTTTATATGATATGGCGGGAAATGTGGCGGAATGGACTTCAACTGCATTCCTCGAATCGGGTCCTGAAATAATGAATGATATCAATCCTGAGTATCGTTATAATGCAGCGAAAGAAGATCCTTATGCCAGTAAGAAAAAAGTGGTAAGGGGAGGTTCTTGGAAAGATGCGGCGCATTTCATCCGTTCGGATATGCGTTCTTTCGAATATCAAAACGAGCAACGTTCATATATCGGCTTCCGTTGCGTACGCACTCAAGTCGGTTTTTCAAAAGGAAAATAATTTTATCTGTCTAAAAAAATGGGAATCAAGAAAAGATATAGGAATATAGTGGAAAAATTCTTGTCGCGTGACCAAGGAAAGAGATTTTTCCAGTTTTTTTACAGTTGGGGTGCTGCAATTGTAATTATAGGAGCTTTGGCAAAATTGATGCACTGGCCATATAATTTGGGAAATATTTTGTTGACCATCGGTTTGGTGACGGAATTTTTTGTGTTTTTTATTTCGGCTTTCGACCGTCCTCCCAAAGAGTATAAATGGGAAGAAGTATTTCCGGTATTGGATTCCAAAGATCCGGAGGACCGTCCTTTATTTGGAGGACATGAAGATGGAAATGGAAACATCAATGGGAATGTGGTTGTTGGAGGAAATATTCCTGAAGGATCTACCCCAATTGTTATTGGAGGTGGAGTTTTCGGAGGAGGATCTCCGGGAACATCTTCACAAGAGAATGTACCTTTGACTTCCGGACAAATCAAGCAATCTTTCGGAATTCCATCTAATGTGGATATTAGTGAAGAAGATACCAATGCATTGAGTGCCAGCATTAAAAAACTATCCGGTGCTGCAGAACAATTGGCAAAAATGGCAGAGCTTACGGATGCTACACAACAGTACTTGAACCAATTGTCTCAAATGTCTGAAAATATGCAAAAATTCAGTCAAGTGACTAATAATTTGGCGGATGTTTCTGATGTATTGCTGAATTCATATAAAAACATCACGGATAATTCGGATGAGATAACTGAAAATTCCAAAGGATATGTTTATCAAATGGAAAATTTGAATCGGAATATTTCCGGATTGAATAATATTTATGAGGCTCAATTGCATAGCATGAATTCTCAAATGGAGGCCGTTAATCGCATCAATGCCGGTTTATCCCGCATCAAAGAAATGTATGAAGGTTCCGTGGTAGATGCTTCCGTATTCCGTAGTGAAACTGATAAAATGACGCAACAAATTGCAGCATTGAATACCGTATATAGCCGTTTGCTGAATGCGATGACAATGAACATGAATATGCAAGGGGCAGCTATGGGATATAATCCACCTCAGGCTTATCCGGGCGGAAATTATAATCCTCATCAGGGATATAATAATCCGGCACCGGGATATTACAACCCCGGCTATACGCCACCCGCACAGGGAGGGTATAACCCACCGGCAAAGCCGGCAGATGAGAACAATGAGAATAAATCATAAAATATTATGAATCCGATTTTCAATTCAACTTTCAACTAAGAAAATGGCAGCAACCGATCCCAATTCTCCCAGACAGAAGATGATAAACCTGATGTATTTGGTTTTCATCGCTATGTTGGCACTCAATGTATCATCTGAAGTATTAGATGGTTTTGAGATGGTGGAAGAAAGTTTACTTCGTTCAGTCAATTCTTCTACTGCAAGAAATAAACTCTTGTTCGAGGATTTGGATACCTATCACCGTGCAGCTCCTGATAAAACGGAAATGTGGTACAATAAAGCTCGTGAAGTAAAAGAAAAATCAGATTCATTATATAATTATATTAGTAGTAAGAAACTTGAAATTACCCAAAAAGCTGATGGAAAGGATGCAGATCCTGAAAAATTAGAACATCCTGACGATTTGAACGCTGCTTTTGAGGTAATGATAGCTCCCGGAAAAACAGGAGGAAAAAAACTGAGAGAAGATATTGATGCATACAGATCTTTTATTTCCGGTATATTGGAAGATAAAGTTAAACGGGAAATCGTAGAAAGTAACCTGAATACTACTCCTTCTAAAAAGGCCAAAGAAAACAAACAAAGTTGGGAAGAATCCATGTTTTGGCAAATGCCTTTGGCTGCAGCAGTTACGTTAATGACAAAATTGCAAAATGATGTTCGTTATGCTGAGGGGGAAGCTTTGGCTACTTTATTGAAAAATATTGATTTCGGAGATTTTCGTGTCAATCAAATCAAAGCAGAGGTAATCCCTCAATCTCAAGTGGTTATGAGAGGAGGAAGTTATACAGCTAATATTGTTTTATCTGCGGTAGATTCTACTCAACGTCCTAAAATTGTAGTGAATGGAGTTGCTATGTCGGAAAGCGCTAATGGTATTTATCACGGAGGAGCGAGCCGGACGGGAACTTTTCCTGTGAAAGGATATATTGAGATGGGTAGGAGAGATGGTAACACAACGAAACATGAATTTTCTACCGAATATTATGTAGTTGAACCGAATGCCACTATTGCTCCAACATTAATGAATGTATTGTATGCAGGTTATCCGAATCCGATTCGCATTGCAGTTCCGGGTGTTCCAAGCCAAAATATCCGTCCCTCGATGACTAATGGAACGCTGACTCAACAGGGGGAACTTTGGATTGCTAAACCAGCTAAAGTAGGGCAAGAGGCTATTATTTCGGTAGAAGCTAAGATGGGAGATGGCAAATGGCAAAATATGGCAAGGACAAGTTTTCGTGTCCGGGCATTGCCTGATCCGCTGCCTTATTTGGATTATACCGATGAAAATGGAAATGTTCGTAAATTTAAGGGAGGACGTTTGGCTAAATCACAATTGATAGCCATTAATGAAGTAAAAGCAGCGATTGATGATGATTTGTTGAATATATCATATACCGTGTTAAGATTTGAAACACTGTTTTTTGATTCGATGGGAAATGTTATTCCGGAAGTATCCAACGGAAGTAATTTTTCCGAACGGCAAAAAGATTATATCCGACGCTTAAGCAAGGGGAAAATGTTCCTGATCAGGGGAGTGGTTGCACGTGGACCTGATGGAATCGATAGAACAATTCCGCCAATAGAAATAACAGTAAATTAATGAATTAGAAATATGAAATCAATTTGTTATATAGGCATGCTCGTTTGTATGTTGATGTTTTCTCAGGAGTTTTTTGCACAAAGCAGAACTCGTCCGCGTCAACAAGAAACACAATCTTCGGAATTATTGCCTGAACTTTCCGTTAGAGCAAAGTCGATGAACGAGAATCAAACACAAAATATCAAAGATGTTCCTTGGATTAAGGAAGTTTATCGCCAGCTGAACCTGAAAGAAGAGCCGAATACGCCCTTGTATTATCCGGTAGAGCCGGTAGGCGACAGAATGAATCTGTTTACATTAATTTTTAAGTTGTTATCTGAAAATAAAATTGTCGCCTACGAATATTTAGATGGAAGGGAAATATTTACTGATCAGTATAAAGTTAATTTCAAAGTTCTCTTGGATCGTTTCAGGATTATTTATACAGAACAACGGTCAGGCGCCAATACCCGTTATGTAATAGAAGAAAGTGATATACCTAGTGGAGAAATTCTTGCTTATTTAGTCAAAGAAGCCTGGTATTTTGATCAAGCCAATTCTACCTATAATGTGAAAATACTCGCGATTTGTCCCTACTTGATCAGGGAAGGCGATTTTGGAGAGGTTAACCGGCAGCCGATGTTTTGGTTACCTTACGAAAATATTCGTCCGTATATTATGCAAAAACCGATCATGACATCCAATTATAATAATGCCATGGTTTATACTATGGATGATTATTTCCGTAAAAGGATGTTTAAAGGAGAGATTGTTAAGACGACTAACTTACTGAATTATCCCTTGGCACAGTTGTTCAAAGATAATCCGGAGGCTTTAAAACATGCCCAAGATAGTATTGAAAATCAATTAAAGTCTTTTGAAAAGAAACTTTGGATAGAACCTGATACTGCAAAAGTTGCCTCTAAAGACAATAATAAGGATAAGAAAAGTGTAACCAAAACTTCTTCATCTCGTTCTTCGTCTTCAGGACAAACGAGAGCGAAAGAGGCCAAGCCTCAAAAAGCAAAATCACAAAGTTCATCTACACCTACCAAGAGTGTGCGGAGAACTCGTTGATCATGAATATTTATCTTGACTGTTTTCTTTCTTTTGCCAAAATAGGAGCGTTTACTATTGGCGGAGGGTATGCCATGATTCCTGTTGTCCATAAAGAAGTGGTAGAAAAGAAAAAGTGGGTCACAGAAGAAGAATTTGTTGATATGTTGTCTGTTGCTCAAGCCATTCCTGGTGCTTGGGCTGTTAACATTGCCACTTTTATTGGCTATAAATTAAGGAAAAACAAAGGGAGTTTAATTGCTGCTTTAGGTGCTATATTGCCGTCTTTCTTGATCATTTTGCTTATTGCCATGTTTTTTACCCAATTTCAAGATAATGTTTGGGTAAATAAGGCATTCAAAGCGATACGCCCTGCTGTGGTGGCGTTGATAGCTGTTCCTGTTTTTACAACAGCACGTCAGGTTAAGATCAATGCTAAAACAATTATCATTCCGATAGCTGCTGCAATATTGATCAGTCTGTTTGGTGTTTCTCCTGTGTATATCATTTTAATTGCAGGAATAGGAGGTTTGATATACGGATGTTTTTTCGATCAACCGAAAAAGAATAGAGTATGATTTATTGGCAACTTTTCCTTACATTCTTTAAGATCGGACTTTTCGGATTCGGAGGAGGCTATGCCATGCTTTCTTTGATACAACACGAAATAGTGGATCAACATGCTTGGCTTTCTTTACAGGAATTTACGGATATTATTGCTATTTCTCAAATGACCCCGGGACCTATTGCCATTAACAGTGCTACTTATATTGGTTATACTGTTTCCGGAAATGTTTGGGGCTCTGCACTTGCTACAATAGCTGTTGTATTACCATCCCTTATTATTGTATTATTGATTTGTAGATTCATTAGAAAATTCAAGGATAACAAATACCTAATATCTGTTTTTCAAGCACTTCGTCCGGCAACAGTTGGTTTAATTGCTGCTGCAGCTATTCTTTTAATGAATAAGGAAAACTTTATAGACTATAAAAGTCTCATTATTTTTGTATTGGCATTTGTTGCTGTAATGTTTTTAAAAATACATCCGATATTGATGATATTATT
>JAVBMM010000110.1:0-17361 GCA_031552425.1 Bacteroidales bacterium
CTCCGGCATATATAGATCCGGGTTCTACTAGTGTACCACTCAACACAACCGACCCTGCAGCTATAATAGCTCCTTCTCCGATCACGGCATGGTCTAAGACTACAGCTCCCATCCCAATCAAAGCGCCTTTTTCTATTTTAGCTCCATGAATCACAACATTGTGTCCCACAGAAACATCATCCGCTATTTCGGTAACAGATTTTTCATATAAAGTATGGATCACTGTTCCATCCTGGATATTTACCCGATTACCGATGCGAATAGAATTTACATCTCCCCGTAATACGGCTCCGAACCAGATACTACAATCTCTTCCAATGACTACATCTCCTATCACAACAGCAGTTTCTGCCAAAAAAGTATTTTCCCCTATTTCCGGAGTAAATCCCCGAAGCGGTTTTACTATCGCACTCATATTTCTTTTGTTTTTTCTTTTAACCAATCTTTTTCTTCTTCAGAAAGCCGTGGAGATAATCGTTCGAATACTGTTTGATGATATTGATTCAGCCATTTTTTTTCTTCCTTCGATAGTATTTCCTGTTCTACTAACGATAAATCTATCGGGCAAAGAGAAAGAGTCTCAAAACCGTAAAACTTGCCGTATTCTGTTTCTTTAACTTGTTTGGCTAATATCAGGTTTTCAATACGTATTCCATATTTTCCGGAACGATATATTCCTGGTTCGTTAGAAGTAACCATCCCTGGTTCTATAGAAACAGCGTTTTCTTCCAAACGAATATTTTGAGGACCTTCGTGTACATTCAAAAAATATCCAATACCATGTCCTGTCCCATGCATATAAGTCAAACCTTCCTGCCACAAATATTTTCTTGCCAAAACATCTAATTGAGAACCTCTTGTTCCTTGTGGGAAATAAGCAGTTGCCAAAGCAATATGTCCTTTTAACACCAAAGTAAAATCGTGTTTCATTTCTTTGGATACTTCTCCCAAAGCAATTGTACGGGTAATATCTGTGGTTCCGTTAAAATATTGTCCTCCTGTATCCATCAACAACAACCCTTCTTTCTGTAGAAGTTTATTTGTATTTTCTGAAGCATTATAATGAATAATTGCTCCATGTTCTTGATATCCAACTATTGCATTAAAACTTTTCCCAACATACAATGGTTGCTCTTTTCTAAATTCTATCAGCTTTTCCTCAACAGACATTTCTGATATATTTTTCCCCCCGGACAAAGATTTTTCCAACCACATAAGTAATCGGACAAGAGCAACTCCATCTTTTTCCATGGCATCTTTAAAACCGGATACTTCCGTTTCATTTTTAACCGCTTTCAATATTCCCACAGGAGAAGGCCCTTCTTTGAGTATAAATTCGATTTTATTTTTTTCTTTAGATAAATCTTGAATAGAACTATAAATGGCATAGTTTGTCTTTCCCGCATCTATACGTATTTTTAAGTTTTTTTGAACCGAAAGATAAGGAATCAAACAATCATAACCTGCCACTCGAATATGATCCTGTTGAAGAATTTCCCGTATTTCGTGACTTACTTTTTTCTCATCAATAAAAATGACTGATTCTTCAGAAGTTATCAAAGCATAAGAAACTACCACAGGATTACAAGGGACATCATTTCCTCTCATATTAAATGTCCATGCGATCTCATCCAAAGCACAAAGAAGGATTGCATTACAATTGTCTTTCGCTATTTCAGATTTTATTTTTTTAATTTTTTCCCCAGCTGATTCTCCCGAAAATTCTTCCGGGAACAAAAAAACCGGACTATTAGGCAATGGAGGACGATCTTCCCAAACATTTTCTGCCGGATCGAAACCGGAATATACAATAAGATTATTTCTTTGCAATTTTTCACGTAAAGTTTCCATTTCTTTCACAGAGAAAACCCATCCGTCAACAGCAACGACACTATTTGGAGTAAGTTTTTTCAAACAATCTTCCACCGTTGGTGTATCCTTTAGTCCCTCTTTTTGGAGTATGATACCTGTTCCGCTGAGTTCTCTTTCTGCTTGAAGAAAATAACGCGAGTCCGTCCACAAATAAGCCTCCTGTAATGTAATAAGCAATGTTCCTGCAGATCCGGAAAAACCAGAAAAATAAGTTCTCGTTTTCCAATGCTCCGGCGTATATTCACTTTGATGAGCATCTGAAGAAGGTATAACGCAAGTGGATACTCCTTTAGCCTGCATGGATAAACGCAACTTAGCAAGACGCCCGCGAACAACAGAAGTATTTTTCATCAATTTATTTTTTTAATGCAACTACAAATATAAAATGAAAGAAATAAAAACAACGAAAAAATTAAGGAAATGTCGTTTTGATTTAAACTATTTACTGACTTTTGAAAAGGATAATACATTTTTGTAATTTTGTTCGAAATTTTGAAAAAGCATGGAAGAAAGTTATTTCCAAAGAACGGAAATTCTATTAGGTAAAAATTGCCTCCAAAAATTATCTGAAACGAGAGTAATACTTTTCGGTGTGGGAGGTGTTGGCGGATGGTGTGCGGAAAGCTTAATAAGAACCGGCATCGGACATCTTACTATTGTTGATTTTGATTCTGTCGCTTCATCCAATATCAACCGGCAATTACCTGCTACTTCAGAAACTATCGGAGAATTAAAAACTTCTGTATTAAAAAAGCGTTTGCTATCTATTAATCCCCAAGCTGATATCAAAGAATTTTCTTTAAAATACTCTGAAGAAACTTCCGACATTTTTGAATTAGAAACTTACGATTATATCATTGACGCTATTGACAGTACCGATTGTAAAATACATCTTATTTTAACTGCAACAAAAACGAATGCTACATTTTTTTCTTCGATGGGCGCAGCATTAAAATTAGACCCTTCACGGATAAAAACAGCGGAGTTTTGGAAAGTACATGGCTGTCCATTAGCTTCTTCTTTACGTAGGAAATTCAAAAAGAATGGGGATTTTCCTCCCAAAAAATTCACTTGTGTTTTCAGTGATGAATTGATAGAAAGCCAACCCAAAGGAACAGTAGTACATGTTACTGCTATTTTCGGATTTACATTAGCTAGCCTTGTAATCCAGGATGTAGTAAATAAATCTAAATAAGGTATTTCTTCGCAGACCAATCAGAAGAAGTAGATAAATCGAAAAAATCATCAAATACTCCTGAAGAAATAAGTTCTTCCGGAGAGCCAGAAGTAAAAGGATATTTTTTAGCCATCAGCCAGAAGTTATCTGCCATACGAACAGCAGATTCTACATCATGAGTAGAAAGTAAAACACATTTTTTTTCTTTCTTAGTCAAATTTCGTAATAATTCCATCGTTTCGATGCGGCTGTTAATATCCAGAAATGCTGTCGGCTCATCTAACAATATAATCGGACATTCTTGTGCTAATGCTTTTGCAATCATCGCTTTCTGTCTTTCTCCATCACTTAACTCAGAGACATAAGCATCTGATTTTTCAACTATTCCTACTTTTTCCATGGAAGCTTGTATCTCTGCTTTATCTTTTTCTTTCAAACCTCCGAAAAATCCTGTATGAGGATGCCGGCCTAAAGCTATCAAATCAAAAACAGTTATTCCCCCTGCATTGGTTCTGTCTGTCAACACAACTCCGACAGATTGCGCCCGTTCATTTTCCGAAAGTTTATAAAGATTTTTCCCATTGATTAAAATTTCTCCGGACAAAGGAGGTTGAAAGCCTGAAATAGTTCTGATTAAAGTTGATTTCCCTGCTCCGTTTCTACCCAATAAGCAAGTAATTTCTCCTTCATGTAAATTTTGATTAATTGCTTCTGCAACTAATTTTTGCTTTCCATATCCCAACGAATAGCCAATGGAAAGAGAACGAAGTTGTATTATTGCCTTCAATTGAAATATTGTATATTTTTACGATTCACAATCACATAAATAATTATCGGAGCTCCAAATATCGGAGTAACTGCATTTAAAGGCAATACTCCTGTGCCAAAAGGAATCACAGTCAACAAATTACAAGCCAATGCGATTAATGCTCCCGACAATATGGTAACAGGCACCAATATTTTATGATTGGAAGTCCCTGTCATCAAACGTGCTATATGAGGAACTGCAAGTCCAATAAAACTGATTGGCCCACAAAAAGCCGTGACTATTGCGGTTAACAATCCGGTACAAAGTAAAACTGAAACTCGAGTCCGTTTAATATGTATCCCCAGGTTTGCAGCATACCTTTCTCCGAGTAGCAAAGCATTTAAGGGTTTGATTAATAAAATTGCTAAAAATAATCCCAAAGAGATAGTTAATACATAACCTGGAATTTGCGAAAGGGAAACACCGGAAAAGTTCCCCATACCCCACATTACAAAAGATCGAACACTTTCTGCAGAAGATATATAATTAAGAACAGCTATTCCTGAAGAGGCCAAATAACCAATCATCATTCCGATGATCAGCACCATAATGTTATTCTTAAGTTTACCTGAAAAATATACTATTAAAATGAGTACTGCCATTGCTCCTATCAAGGCGGCGGTTGCTATAGCCAAACTTCCTCCGAGTGAATACACTCCGGTTCCAACAGATCCTCCTAGATAAAGCATCACAATGGCAACTCCAAGATTGGCACCATCACTGATTCCTAAAATGGATGGGCCTGCCAAAGGATTTTGAAATAAAGTTTGCAACATTAATCCGCTAACTGCCAATGCTGCTCCTGCAAATAAAGCAGTAATAGTTTGAGGTAAGCGGGATTGCAAGATGATATTAGTCCATGCAGCCCGCTCAACTTCTTTTCCCTGCAAAATTTCCAATATTTTTTCTACCGGAATTCGCACAGAACCTATAAATAAATTCGCACCAAAGAGTAAAATGACCGAGAATGCCAGAAGACAATAAACTATTTCTTTTCGTATCATTCTTTCATCCATTCAAAATAACGAGGAGATTGATTCGGTAATTCTATTTCCGGATGAAAAAAACTCACTAAATCTTCTAACACTAAATGTGGATTCAACACTCCCTCTTCATAATAATTATTCCGCGAGGTATTAGAAAAAATAATCTTGTGAGATTTCCATGCTTTGAACCATGCATACGAAGCAAACTCTGATTTTAAACGATCGTAGGTGAATGCTTCGTCTGCTTTAATCAACCAAAAATCAGCATTTTCTGCTTTTTCATAAACCGTTTCAAAATTCAAAGACAACGACCCGGTATGCGTATCATCTTTCCAGATATAATCTGCTCCGGCATCTTTAAAAAAGTGTGCCATATAACTTTCTCCTCCGGGAACATACCAAACTTGTCCATATTTTTTCTCACTAAAAACCGTAGGACGATGATTTACCTGTTTCGCTTTTTCACATAATGATAAGTACGACTTTGCAATACTATCCATATAAAGTGCTGCTTCTTTATCTTTTTTCAAAAAAGCAGCAACAAAACGCATCCATTCTGCCCGTCCTAAAGGGGTATTTTCCATATAAGCCGCACATTCGACTATGTTTACCCCAATTGTTTCCAATTTACCATAACCCATATTCTGATAAGGGGAAACAATAATGATATCGGGAGAAATCTCTATTAAACGTTCGATATTCAAGGAAGCATGATCTCCTATATCTGCAATAATTCCTTTTTCTAATCCTTCTTTCAAAACGGGCATCTTTACATATTTTGTTTCAGATATAGCTTTAACTTTATCTATGTCTCCCAACATTTGAATCATAGCAGCATCAACAGAAGAAAGACAAGCAATCCTATCAACAGGAATCCTGACAATATCCCCGTCCGGAAGATGTTCAGGCAATGAAATATTTTTATCTACTAAAACATAACAGTGGAGTATTTTGTTTGTATTCCAAGGATTTAAAACTGTTAGTAAAGTATAATCTTTTGCATAATCAATTTTGAAACCTGAAGCATAACAAATTTTTGCAGGTTCTGTGTTTTCATTGTTCTTTTTCGACGGAGAACAAGCAAGCAAAAAAAACACTGAAACTAAGAATATAACTGTTTTTTTCATGTTCTTTATATGAAACAACAAATGTACGATTTTTATGCTAAACATCATTAACACTTATTCAGCCAAAAGATATTAAACTATTTTTTTGAGAATTTGTCTTATAAAAAAATACCGTCATGAAAAAGAAATGTTTGTCATTCTTTATTATTTCTTCCATATTTATATTTTCTGCTTCCGGCAATCAACTTACCAAATTTCCTTATAAAAAAGCAGGACTTACAGATGAACAAGCAGCCGCGCATTTATTGAGCCGCTTTTCTTTCGGAGGAAATTTCGGAGAAGCAGAATTAATCGCAAAAACAGGACTTGAAGTTTGGTTTGAATCTCAATTAAAAGCCAATCTTCCGGACAAAGAAATGGATAAAATGCTTGATGCATTTGATGCTTTAAATTTAGATAATAAAACGATCGTCAATACTTATGTGAGACCCGGAGATATACAAAGGGAATTGATTAAATCCGGATTATTAAAAGACACTTCTGAGGTATCGAGTAATTCCGAAAGAAGGG
Organism: Bacteroidales bacterium; assembly: GCA_031552425.1. Classification (GTDB taxonomy): domain Bacteria; phylum Bacteroidota; class Bacteroidia; order Bacteroidales; family Azobacteroidaceae; genus JAISFI01. The sequence continues at coordinate 6,481 of JAVBMM010000110.1, forward strand.
CTATCATCAATAAATATATCAGGGATAATCATTTAAAAACACAGCAAGATTTGTATAAACAATTGATCAGCCAAAAAATAATCCGTGCTATTTATTCCAACAATCAGTTACAGGAGGTGATGACTGACTTTTGGTTCAATCATTTCAATGTCTCTTTAAGCAAAGGACAATGTGCTCCATTTGTTATGACTTACGAACGAGATGCTATCCGCCCTCATTCATTGGGAAGTTTTTTGAAAATTTTAGAAGCATCGGCCAAACATCCGGCCATGCTTTTTTATTTGGATAATGCAAGCAGTTCAAGTAATAATAACAGTTTATCAAAAGAAAAAAATAAATCTGTAAAAAATAAAAAGAAACGTACTGAAGGTTTAAATGAAAATTATGCCCGCGAATTAATGGAATTACATACCATGGGTGTTGATGGTGGTTACACTCAAGCAGATGTAACCGAAGTTGCCAAAGCATTAACCGGATGGAGTGTTGTCCCACTCAAAAGAGATGCTGAAAAACGTCTCGAGCCAAGAGATAAAAGAAAACAACTTGAAGATAATGGTTTTATCGTTGAAGGAGATTTTATATTCCGGGCAGATAAGCATGATGAAGGAGAAAAAACAATATTAGGTAAAAAGTTTCCTGCGGGTAATGGGTATGATGAAGGAATAGCTGTATTGGAAATATTATCAAAACATCCGGCCACCGCTCAATTTATATGTAAAAAATTAGCTATTCGTTTTGTTTCAGATACTCCTTCTCAAAAACTAATTAACTTTTTAACTTCTGTTTTCACACAATCCCACGGAAACATCAAAAGCGTTTTGACTGCATTAGTAGAAAGTGAAGAATTTTGGTCGGCTGATGTTTTGCGTGAAAAAATTAAAACGCCATTCGAACTAATTGTAAGTACTGCAAGAGCAACAAATAGCATTGTAAAACAACCTCTTCGCCTGAATACCTGGTGTACAAAAATGGGACAAAAAATTTATTATTACCAAGCTCCGACAGGATTTCCTGACAAAGCTTCTTTTTGGATCAATTCAGGAGCTTTATTAAATCGAATAAACTTTGGATTGGCCTTCGGAACCAACCAAATACAAGGTACAAAAACAGATTTTCTTTCTCTAAATAACGGACTGGAGCCAGAAAGCCCAGAAGTGGCACTCAATACTTATGCTAAAATACTAATCCCTGGAAGAAATATAGAATCAACCATTACACGACTTAGTCCTAAATTAAAGAATCCGGAAATTTCGAAAAAAATTGAAATTTTAAATACTGAAACAGAAGATATTCCAGATTCCTCCAAAGAAATAAAAAAACAACCTTCTATGGATGATGACATTAATTTTTCTGTAGGACAAATTGTTGGTTTGATTATCGGTTCTCCTGAATTTCAAAGAAGATAAAAAATTATTAAATAAAAAATATCATGATATCTCGAAGATTTTTTTTAAAAGCCGGAGCATTAGCACTAGTGACAACAAGTGTAGGAGGAGTTCCTGCTTTCGTAACTAGAGCTGCCCAAACTCAAAAAAACACAGCTTTATTCCGGAAAAATAAAGTATTGATATGCATTTTCCAACGTGGAGCAATGGATGGTTTAATGGCTGTCACTCCATATAATGACGAATTTCTAAAAAAAGCAAGACCGGATTTATTCATCTCTCCTGCTAAATCTCAAAACAATCCTTTAATAGATTTAGACGGTCGCTTCGGATTACATCCTTCTTTGAGCCCTTTTGAATCCTTATTCAAGGAAAATAGATTAGCCATTGTACATGGTGTCGGTTCTCCGAACAATACTCGTTCCCATTTTGATGCACAGGATTACATGGAAAGTGGAACTCCTTTCAAGAAAGGCACACCTTCTGGATGGTTAAACCGGGCTTCCGGATTATTAGGGCATGAAGCAATTTCTCCGTTTCAGGCAGTTAGCATCACAGATGCTTTACCTCGTTCGTTGTATGGAGATAACCCTGCAATTGCTATTTCCAATCTTGCTGATTTCAATATTAAATCCAAAGAAGATCTCATGTCTTCGGGAAATACATCAGATAGTTTTGAATCTTTATACGATCATTCTGATTCTGAATTGATAAACAAAACCGGTAAAGAGACTTTCGAAGCAATGAAAATATTAAAAGATGTTGATACAAAAAATTATCGTCCGGACAATCAAGCAGTTTATCCTGCGTCTTCGTTAGGAAACTCCCTGAAACAAATTGCTCAACTTATAAAAATGAATGTCGGAATGGAAATTGCATTTGCCGAATGCGGAGGCTGGGATACTCATTTTAACCAAGGAACCGGGACAGGAACTTTTGCACGAAACATAGGTGATTTCGGTAAATCTATTGTTGCTTTTTGGAATGATCTAGAGATGTATCAGGATGAAATAGAAATCGTAACAATGACCGAATTCGGGAGGACAGTTCGTCAAAACGGAACCCGAGGGACAGACCATGGAAGAGGTTCTTGCATGTTCATCATCGGAAATGATATAAACGGAGGGAAAGTACATGGTTCTGTTCCGGAACTAAGCATAGAAAATTTGGAAGATGAACGGGATGTACCTGTAACAACTGATTTTCGAGCTGTTTTCGAAGAGGTATCAACTACCCACTTAGGATTTAAAAGCAACAATGTACTTTTCCCGGGATGGGATGGAAAAGGCATTGGATTAATGAAACATAAATCGTAGCGGTTTACTTTTCCCTCATAAAAATATTGATCGGGGTTCCTGTTAATTTCCAATTATCCCGGATTCTATTTTCCAAAAATCTCTTGTAAGGATCTTTTACCCATTGTGGAAGATTACAGAAAAAAACAAAAGAAGGAATCTGTGTATTCGGAAGTTGTGTGATATATTTGATTTTTACTTCTTTCCCTTTATTCATAGGAGGAGGAGTTTTCTCAATAATAGGCAACAGTACTTCATTCAATTTATGGGTAGATATTTTTGTCTTTCTGATATCATATACCTCTTTTGCCGTTTCCAGAATCTTAAAAATACGTTGTTTAGTCAATGCTGAAGCAAAAATAATCGGCACATCAACAAAAGGAGCAATTCTTTCTTTAATGGCATTTTCAAATGTTTTGATCACTTTTGTATCTTTATTTTCGACCAGATCCCACTTATTAATCACGATGATCAATCCTTTTTTATTTTTCTGTATCAAAGAAAATATGTTCATATCCTGGCTTTCAATGCCACGGGTAGCATCAATCATCAACACACAAACATCTGCATTTTCTATGGAACGGATGGAACGTATAACGGAAAAATATTCCAAATCTTCATTAACTTTTCCTTTTTTACGAATACCGGCAGTATCTACAAGGTAAAATTTCAATCCGAATTTATCATATTTGGTATAAATAGAATCACGTGTGGTACCGGCAACGTCAGTTACAATATTCCTTTCTTCTCCGATAAAAGCATTAACAAGGGATGATTTTCCGGCATTAGGACGGCCTACGACTGCTATTTTTGGTAAATCTTCATCAACATTTTCAGATTCTTTATCTGAAAATAATCCGACTGTTTGATCTAATAAATCTCCTGTTCCCGATCCATTAACAGAAGATATGCACAGAGGATCTCCTAATCCCAATGCATAAAACTCGGAAGCATCAGCGTGTAAATTGAAATTATCTGCTTTATTGGCTACTAAGACTTTAGGCTTTTCACTTCTGCGAAGAATTTGTGCCACACTCCTATCCAAATCAATCATTCCACTTTGAACATCTACCACAAAAAGTATAACATCAGCTTCTTCTATGGCAATTTTCACCTGTTTGTTGATTTCTTCTTCAAATATATCATCAGAATTTATTACCCATCCCCCGGTATCAATCACAGAGAACTCCTGTCCAGCCCATTCTACTTTGCCATATTGGCGATCTCGGGTAGTACCCGCTTCTTCATTAACAATGGCTTGCCTAGATTGTGTCAGCCTGTTAAAAAGGGTAGATTTACCTACATTTGGTCTTCCAACTATTGCTACTATATGTCCCATTTTTTTCTCAATCTAAGTGGTAACCGAAAGATGTTAATAATCTATCCCGATTTCTCCAATCTTTCTCCACTTTCACAAACATTTCCAAAAAAACTTTCTTCTCAAAAAAGCGCTCAATATCACTTCGAGCCATCGTTCCCACTTTTTTTAATGCTTGCCCGCGAGCACCGATAATAATCCCTTTTTGAGCTTCTCGTTCAACAATGATCAATGTTTTAATACGTATAATATCTTTTTCTTCTTTAAATTCTTCTACTATGACTTCAACTGCATAGGGAATTTCCTGTCTATAATACAACAAAATCTTTTCCCGAATAATTTCCGTCACAAAAAATCTGGCAGGTTTGTCTGTCAAAGCATCTTTTTCGAAATATGGTGGAGAATCCGGAATTAATTCTTCAACCCTTTTTTTTAACTGATCTACATTAAATTTACTTAGCGCCGATATAGGATAAATTTCTGCCCAAGGAAATATTTCATGCCAACTTTCCACCAACTTTTCTAGTTCCTCTTGAGTAGTCAAGTCTATTTTATTGATTACCAATAATATTGGAGATTCTTGTTGTTTTACTTTTTCTATAAAAAAATCATTTTTGTCGATTTTTTCTACTACGTCAGTTACATATAGCAATACATCTGCATCTCCCAATGCCGACTCCGAGAAATTCAGCATAGATTCTTGAAGCTTGTAGTTAGGACGTAATACCCCCGGTGTATCGGAATAAACAATCTGCATTTCCGGAGTATTGACAATTCCCATGATGCGATGACGAGTTGTTTGAGCTTTGGATGTGATAATAGAAATTTTTTCACCCACTAGCAAGTTCATCAATGTAGATTTACCTACATTAGGATTTCCGACAATATTTACAAAACCTGATTTATGCATAATTGTGAACCGTGAATAGTTCACTTATTTGGGGTTGTATCCCCATTTCAAATAGATAGCTCCCCAGGTAAATCCTGCTCCAAAAGCTGTAAGAATAATGTTATCTCCTTTTTTTAACTGAGGTTCCCAATCCCATAAACAGAGAGGAATAGTTCCGGCACTTGTATTTCCGTATTTTTGTATGTTTACCATACATTTTTCGGGAGAAATTCCCAACCTGTTGGCAACAGCATCGATAATTCGCAGATTAGCCTGATGGGGAACCAACCATTTTACATCATCTGTCGTAATATGGTTTCTTGCCATCAATTCAACACATGTATCAGACATATTGGAAACAGCATGTTTAAAAACAACTTTCCCATCTTGCCAAACAACATGCATATTTTTATCAACAGTTTCATGAGAAGCCGGATTAACAGATCCTCCGCCTAACTGATGCAAATGTGCCAAACTATTTCCGTCAGAATGCATAATGGAGTCTATGATTCCGACATTTTCAGTGGTAGCCTCTAATAATGCAGCTCCACAACCATCCCCAAAAATAGGGCAAGTATTTCTATCCGAATAATTAGTAATTACAGAGAGTACATCTCCGGCAAGCACCATTACTTTTTTATATTTTCCGGAAGAAATAAAAGCAGATGCCACATCTAAAGCATATATAAAGCCACTGCAAGCAGCACTCAAATCAAAACAAAAAGCATTCACCATACCTGTCTTATATGCAGTTAAGGCAGCTGCATTAGGCATAATATAATCAGGCGTAGATGTTGCAAAAATAACGGCTTCTACTTCCAACGGATCAAACGCTGTTTTCTCTTTTAAACTTTCTACAGCTTTCACCGCCATGTAGGTAACTCCCAAGCCTTCCTCCGGCTTTAATATCCTTCTCTCTTTTATTCCGATACGAGACATGATCCACTCATCAGAGGTTTCTACTTTGGTAGAAATCTCTTCATTGGTCATTACGTATTTAGGAACATATCCGGATATTCCGGTGATTACTGCTTGTATTTTTTCCATTTTAAAATGATTCTGTTTACAATAGAAAATGCCCTAAAAAGAATAAATCTTTAGGGCCTTCCTTCTATTATAAGTTTTTAGAAAATTATGCTTTTTCGGTATTGTCGATTACGACTTTTCCCCTATAATATAATTTTCCTTCGCTCCAATGAGCTCTGTGATACAGGTGATATTCTCCTGTCACAGGACAAATCGCCAATGTTGGAAGCAACGCTTTATCGTGCGTTCTTCTTTTGTCTCTTCTGGTTTTACCAGTTCTTCGTTTAGGATGTGCCATTTTCTTTTATTTTATTATTAATTTTTTCCTACTAATCCTTTTAAAGCATCCCATCTCGGGTCTGTTATATTTTCTTCCGGACCATCATCATCTGTAATCACAATATCATCATCTCCACCCATTTCAAAATCATCCTCTTCTTCCGAAGACTTAACCGAATGTTTTTTTAATTTAGAAGACATTGTCTTATTACACTTTCCCGGTGCATGTACATGTTTGATTGGAATTGCCAATACCACAAACTCATACATAAACCAAGCTAAATTGATTATTCCTTCTTCTTCCGGGATAATTACCACTTCATCACTTTCCTCTGAAAAAGTTTTTCCAAATTTTACAATCAAGCGATTTTTGGTTACGACCGGTAATTCCATATCGTCCAGACATCTATCACAAGGAACAATCGCCACCCCTTCAATGTCAAAATTCAATTCAAACATTCCGGGCTTTCTCTCTACATTTAAATGAACTTTGATCTTGCCTTTTTGAAGTTCGGTTCCGTCAATATCTATGAAAAATTTATTGTCCAAAAAGTAATCGTACTCCCGGACTTCTTCTTTCATACCTTTCAGATCAACCTTATATAAATCAAACTTTCCCAAAATTCATTTTAAAAAGTGATGCAAAGGTAGAAAAAAAGTATATATAAATGAAATTTCCATGAAATTAATTTTAGTTTACCTCATTTCAGATAGTCTTCCTAAGACTTTGAAGAATGATATTTTTTCAACTCCACCCTAAAAACTGTTCCTTTGTTTATTTCTGAACGCAATACAAAAATTTTTCCCCTGCCATACGATTCTATAATTCTCTTTACCAAGGAAAGCCCTAACCCCCAACCTCTTTTTTTTGTGGTATAACCGGGATGAAAAACAGTTTTAAACTTCGATTTGGGAATTCCTTTTCCCGTGTCTTCAATATCTATTTTTATCAACTTATTTGTTTCAGAAAGATTAAAAGTAATTGTTCCGACTCCTTCCATAGCATCAACTGCATTCTTCACCATGTTTTCAATCACCCATCCGAATAAAGATTCATTCATCATTGCGTACACATGGCGAGAAGGGAATTGACAAACAACCAACACTTTAGAAGAAATTCGTTTACCCATATAATTCAATGAATTTTGAATCACCTCATTAACATCCATTGCCTGCAACTCCGGATTAGAACCAATTTTAGAAAAACGATCTGCAATCATATTCAACCGAAGTACATCTTTGTCTATTTCATCAACCATTTCAGCATCAACCGGCTGTGTGCGAAGATATTCCACCCATGCCATCAAAGAAGAAATCGGAGTCCCCAACTGATGGGCTGTCTCCTTGGAAAGCCCCACCCAAACTTTATTTTGTTCCGCTTTTTTAGTACTCGACAAAGCTAAAAAGGAAATCACAATAAAAACAAAAACTACCAACAGTTGCACATAAGGAAAGATGAAGAGCCTTTTTAACATTTTAGACTCATCATAATAAACATACTGAAAAGTTTTATCTTCTAACTGAAGGATAATTGGTTTATTTTTAGACTTAAAAATCTTCAATTTTTTTTGTAAAAACTCTTGAGTGTTTTGTTTCGGCACATCAATATTCATGTAGTAAAGAATCTCATCATTTTCATCAACCAACATCAATGGGATAGAAACATTTTCCTGGCCTATTTGTAAAAGAAACTTATCGTAAGCATTAAAAATTTCTTTGTCCGCTTCAGAATTAGATGGTTGTAATGACAATAACTTCACCGACTCTGCCCATATTTCAATTTTTCTTCGTTCCTCAAGAGAAAGATTTTTCACCAACACATTGGAAGCAAGAACAGATAGCACAGCAATAACAACAGCTGTGACAATAAAAAAGATTTTAAATTTCTGACGAGATTCGTATAAAAGCATATTCAAATAAACATCAATCCATATTTACAAAAGTCAAGATAGATTTGTTTGCAAATATAATTAATGCTATCGAGCAAGGCAAACAAGTTACAGGATAATTAAATATACCACTCAAAATAAAAATCATATGCTTGTAGCAAAAATTTACTAAAACAAATATTCATAGAAAAAATAGACAATATTTGATTTAGCATATTAAGAGAAAGCATTAGCTTTTATTCTTGTATCTGAAAACTTAAGCAATTATTTTAACTGCACGAAGAGTAAGCAAGTGAACCTCACGTTGTATATCGGCATGCTGTGATTTATACAGAGTTTTATACGAAATATATCAGACTTTGATGAATATTTTTTGTTTATACAGAAAATACAAGAAAAACCAGCAAACGGTGGTAAGTGCAACTCCGTTCAAGAATTGTGCCCAAGTTTCCGGAAATAAATTCACCAATCCACCGAAAATAAAATTGGCGGTATACTTGAAATTAATGATTGATTGTGCCATATAAATGGCTATAGAATTAAGTCCGATCACCATGAAGAAAAACGTCCAACGGCGATATCCGCGAACATCGATGATCCAGTAAAACAAAGCAAACAACAACAAACTTAATCCACCTGCAAGGCAAACGTACGAACTGCTCCATAAAGGTTTATTGATTGGAAAAACTAAGCCCCACAACAATCCGATCAATACAAGCACGACGCCCACCGCTACCATATATACTGTTTTTTTCGTTTCGGTTAATTTTTCTTTTGATGTTTTGACGAAAGATCCCGTCAACATTCCAAGCAACGCTGTGGAAATAGCGGGAATAATACCTGCCAATCCGCAAGGATCGTAAAGCGGGTCGTACATCCTTCCGGGCAGAAATATTCTGTCAATATAACAAGCAATACTACCTTCCTTCGAAAAACGAGGTGCATCCGGAAAATCAGGAGCGGGAACAAAAGCAAGTAATAACCAATAAAAAATCAACAATCCAGTACACCATGCGATTCTACTGTTTCGTTTAGTATTGATAAAAATCAAAGCAGCAAACATCCACGCCAAGCCGATGCGACCAAGCACACTCGAATAACGTTGCGTTTCGAAATCAAGTTTAAGTAATCCGTTGAATACAAGACCAAGCAACACCAATATCAAAGCTCGTTTGATAATTCGAAAGTATATTGCCTTTCCGGTGATACCTTTTTGCACGCTCTTTTCCCAAGAATAAGGAAACGAAATACCTGCAATGAAAAGGAAAAGAGGAAAGATCATATCATAAAATCGAAATCCGTCCCATTCCGCATGCGTCATTTGTGTTGACCACCAATTGAAAAACGGCCAATCTGTAATCTTGGCAAGTCCGTGCCAAATTCCACCCCAACCAATAATCCAAAACATATCGAATCCTCTGAGTGCATCCAACGATAACAAACGATTAGTCCTTGTTTTCATATTTATTTGATTATAAAATGTCTACTATTTTGTAAATTCAAAGATGGAATCCCATTTCATCCTTTATCCTATCATGTTTTATTTTTTCAGTAAAGTTATTCTGCGACTGGGCGGACAGAGTAGCCGTTCGATTTGACGTTCCAGTCGCTCCAGAGCGTGTTGCCGCTGTAAAAACTCAACTCGTACGCGCTATCGATGAAGTCTTCGAACTGCGTACTACTCCAATACTCGCCGTACGAGCCAATGCCGCCGAGGATACCGTCGCCGTCGCCGCGACAACCTGCAGCAGGCAAAAAGAGGCTCTTGCCGGTAGCCTTGTCGGTAAATTTACGACCATATATTCCATTTCTGCTTGTCCATTCATTGCTTACATAAGCTGTATTGACCAAACTTTGTATTTCTGCACTAGTTGGCACCCTGTATCCGGCAGGGCTGGGGTCATTCGCTTTTAGCCAAGAGGTTGAATTCCAATAACTACTATTATAGTAATCTTCCCAAAGCAGAAAATTAGTGGTGCCTTTGTTCCATTGGTAATAACTGCCGTAATCTTCTAGGCCTTGTACAAAAGTACCTGGAGTACCTACATTGCGGGTAGCCCATTTTACACCGTTGATTAAAACCCAGCCGCCATCTTCTTCGTACTGAGGGATAAAGGTAGCTTCACTTATCATTTGGCCATCTTTGTCTGCGATTTTTGCAGTTAAGCGGTCAGTGTCATCTTTTAGTGCCCATTGTGCCGTGACCAAACCATTCACATCGGAAGCAGCAGATGATTTATTTATAGTCCTTTGTGTAACAAAGTTTACGAGTCCTCCGAAAAAAGGGAAATAACCTCCTGTTATATGATTCAAAGAACTGACATAGAAGCTAGCGATAAATAGACTCGCTACCAATAACACATGTCTTTTCATGATTTACAAATTAAATGTTTTATTTTCCGTTAGAACCAAATCCACCCCTAAGATATACGCTTTTTTATATAAATCAAAAAATGATTAAAATAATGATAAATTCATGAGCTATTTCAAAGGCAACCTAAACATTCAATTTTACTCCCGGCAAGGAACTGAAAGAAGTAATACAAAAAGCTAATTTCATGTATGTAGACTCCCTGGCCGGCTTGTTATAACCAAACTTTGGCCTGGTGGTAACGAGCTCTTGCCTTCGTAGTAATACACCACTAGTTTTATAGTAACTAGTTTTTAAACAAAAAAAGGCCTTCAAAGTTATTACCCCTTGAAAGCCCGGCTTGTCCTTAAATTATACAAAACAAAAAGAGAGCAGCTTCTTTCGAAACCACTCTCTCTCATTAAAACAGGCAGCCACCTACTCTCCCAC
>JAVBMM010000135.1:0-15321 GCA_031552425.1 Bacteroidales bacterium
TTGTTTCTGATAGTGTATTCTGTTACCTTGTAAAAGGGGACAAGCAAAATATTAAAAATGCTTTTTCAATGAAATTATTCGTGCATAATGCAAGTAACGACAGTATTTGGATTGATGATTTTAATAAAAATATTACTCATTCCTCTGCGTTTTATTTTAGAAAGACACAGGAACGAATATTTTATTGGGATTTACAAACATTATCTAATCAAGAAGCACAAGATGTAGTATCTGTTATGCCGTCATTTGAACTTAAAAAGTCAAAAAAACGAGTTGAAGAACAAAATGTTGGTGTTGTAATACCACCCGATAGCACATTTGTTTCAGATGTTTATATGTTATCTTCTCCCTTTGTCATTTATCCCAGAGGGTATTATAAATTATGTCTTTTTCATAAAGAGACAGGTAAATGTATTGCAGAAACAATTATAGAAATAAAGTAAATTCTTTATAAAAGTTAAAAATCCACTTCATTCGGCATAGGCAAAAAAGCCTATGCCGAATGAAAAACAAATCTTGGCCTTGTAGATTCACAATATAAATACAAAACAAATAAATTTTAATTATCTTTATCCGGTAAAAGTATACCAAAACTAAAACTATATGAGTACAGGTTATAAAATTTGTGAACAAGATAAATAATATTTTTCAAATAATGGGAAGTATATAAAGCAAAACTTTGTTTTTAACATGACGTAGTCAAAGACTACGCCAAACGCAGAAAAATTCGTTTATTAACCCTTCCATCCTATCTTTCTCTTCATTTGGAAAGATTCTTATTACTCGAAGAGCTTGTATTAAAAGACCAATTAATGTAAGAGGTGAAATTTTTATTCAAAAAGCGTATTATTAACGCTTCCACCCTATCCTTCTCTTCATTTGGAAAGATTCTTATTACTCAAAAAACTTGTATTAGAAGACTAATTGATGTGAGTAAAAATAAATTTATCATGGAAAAAACAATCATTTATCTTTGTTTGATGTTTTTGTTCATATCTTATGGAACAAAAACTTTCTCGCAAACCCAACAAGTACAGGTTGGCGGAGTTGTTACTGACCGGAATAACGAGCCGCTGACGGGGGTTGCAATTGAACTCGTAAAAGGAAACATTGGAACTATCTCTGATATTGAAGGGAAGTTTCAAATTACAGTTCCTACGGAAAATGCATCACTTTTATTTTCTTATGTTGGATTCAATACAGTAGAAAAGAAGGTGAGCGGACCTACAATGAATATTGTAATGGAAGAAAGCCTGCAAGAAATTGATGAAGAAATCGTAATCGGTTATGGTTCTATGAAGAAGCGTGATGTAATGGGAGCTATCGCTTCTGTTTCTTCTGAAGAAATAGAAGAAAAAACTCCTATTAATATATATGATGCTCTTCAAGGCCAAGTAGCCGGTGTAGAAATTATTACCGGTTCTGGAGCTCCGGGAGAAGAAGCAGAAGTTCGTGTGCGGGGAACTTCTACTTTTGAAGGAGGAACTAAACCTCTTTATGTTGTCGATGGAGTAATTTCTGAAAATATAGATGACTTGAATCCGAATGATATTGAGTCTGTAGAAATATTGAAAGACGCTTCTGCCGCTATTTACGGATCCCGTTCCGCTAATGGAGTTTTCCTTATTACTACCAAACAAGGAGAAAAAATAAACCGAAAGTAGATATTCGTTATTTACACTTGTTGCGAAGCAACCTAACAGCGAACATAGTGAGTTTAGCCGAAAGAAATCCCCATGCGTTTTCCTTGTACGACTAATTCATTTTCCGGAGTTACTAACCTTAACTTTCCGGCAATATCTTTCAAAGGAACAGAAGAGACTTTATTCCCATTTAAACAAACCATATTCCCGAACTTTCTTTGAGAAATAAGTTCTGTAGCATATCCTCCGAGACGTGTTGCCAAGTTCCGGTCGAAAGGGGATGGACTTCCACCACGTTGTATGTATCCCAACACAGTTTCCCGGGTTTCCAATCCTGTATTTTTCTCAATCATTTTGGAAAGATATGATGCCGGGCGTGTTTCTCCCGGAACGGAAATACCCTCAGCGATTGCTACGATAGAATATGGTTTGCCCTTTTTGATACGGTTGGAAATAGCTTCATACACATTATCCATATTATAATTGAGTTCCGGTAATAAAATTACGTCTGCCCCTCCGGCCATTCCGGAATAAAGGGTAATCCAACCTGCTTCGTGCCCCATCAATTCAATCACCATTACACGCTTATGGGATGTAGCTGTAGAATGTAACCGGTCTATGGCATCTGTCGCAATATTTACGGCTGTATCGAATCCGAAAGTAATATCTGTTCCCCAAACATCATTATCAATAGTTTTGGGAACTCCTATAACATTTAATCCCAGTTCGGAAAGTCTTCCTGCCGTTTTTTGTGTTCCATTCCCTCCGATGCAAACCAGGCAATCCAAGCCCAATTCGTCATAGTTTTGCTTAATGATACTTGGTTTAGTATTGTCTTCTTTTTCCAGGATCTTTTTGAAAGGTTTTTCACGTGAGGTGCCTAATATGGTTCCTCCTAGATTTAGGATACCGGAAAGCCTGTTTTCATCGAAAACTTCGATATCTTTTCCTAACAATCCGGTAAATCCATTGTGGATGCCAACTACTTCCATTCCATAATGGACGATTGCAGTTTTTCCGACACCCCTGATGGTTGCGTTAATTCCCGGGCAATCACCTCCGGCGGATAAAATTCCTATACGCATCGATGTAAATTTATGAAAGTACAAATATATGCAAAATGATCGAAGTTTTAAATATGAAAAAATACCCATTTAATTGTAACAAATCTTTTATCGTAGTATTTTTATGAGAATACTTTGTATTTTTGCCCACCAAAGAGGGGTCACGATCCTCCCGGTGAGGCTTGCAGAGCAAGCTGTGAACGGAAAGAATTAAAAATTAAGAGTTAAGAAGTAAGAAGTGAGAAGTTGTTCACGGCTCATAAGGGCTTCACAAAGTTGTCCGGCAACTCTAACTAGAAGATGAATGAAAAATAAACAAATCCTTATTACCGGAGCTTCAGGATTTATAGGAAGTTTCCTTGTGGAACAGGCCTTGAAAGAAGATTTTGATACTTGTGCAGGAGTCCGTTCTACAAGCAGTAGATCTTTTTTACAAGATGAGAAAATACAATTTGTAGATTTACCCTTTCATAATAAACAGATGTTGAAAGAGTCAATTCTTCGACATGTTGAATTGCATGGGAAGTGGAATTACATTATTCATAACGCAGGAATTACGAAGTCTTCTAATCCTGGAGATTTTGACAAAATAAATTATAGTTTTACTGTAAATCTGATAGAGGCGCTTCAAGAAACTGGGAATGTTCCTGAAAAATTTATTTTGATGAGCAGTTTAAGCGCATGTCATCCGGAAACAAAATATGGAAGAAGTAAATGGAAAGCAGAACAATATCTATTTTCCACGAAAAATTTCCCTTTTATTATTATGCGTCCGACAGGAGTTTATGGTCCGCGGGAAAAGGATTACCTGATGATGATGAAAACTGTAAAGTCAGGGTTAGATGTTTCTGCCGGACTAAAAGAACAACTCCTTACCTTCATTTATGTAACAGACTTAGTACAAGCGGTGTTTTTAGCATTAAAAAGTCCGTTCTTCGGAAAGATCTATCAGGTGACCGATGGAAAAATTTATTCGGATAAGGAATATACTCAAATATTGAAAGAAGCTTTGGGAAAGAAAAGGGTACTGCGAATCAAAATTCCTTTGTGGTTATTATATATTGTTTCTGCCCTTTGTGGAGGAATCTCCAAGCTGACAGGAAAAGCATCCACTTTAAATACCGACAAATATAAAATTATGAGACGACGAGATTGGACTTGTGATTTTTATCCCTTATTTAATGATTTGTCTTTTACTCCGGAATATGATCTTCAAAAAGGAGTACAAGCATCTGTGAAATGGTACAGGGAAAACGGATGGTTATAATAGCGTTGAAACTCAAATGATAAAAAAATATTAATGAAACAAGTAAAATCCCGATTAATATATCTCTTTCTGATTGGTGTAGTGAGTTTTTGTAATAGGTCTGCTTATGCTGCAAATTTTACTTTGAGTGGTAATATAACAGATAAAAAAAACGGAGAAGATTTGATTGGTGCCATGGTGAGTGCTCAAAACACGAAATCAGGAACAGTTTCCAATTCATACGGTTTGTATTCGCTGACCTTACCGTCAGGATCATATACCATTGTGTTTTCTTATACTGGTTATATAATGCAGGAAATCCAAATAAATTTGACAGGAAATGAAAAGTTAAATGTTGCTTTGGAGCCAAAACTCAATGAATTGGAAGAAGTTGTGGTGACTGCAGAACGAAAAAATGCCAATGTTTCCAAACCAGAGATGAGTGTGGAAAAATTATCTTCAAAAACCATTAAAACGATACCTGCATTGATGGGAGAGGTGGATGTTATCAAAGCCATTCAATTATTACCAGGAGTTCAGGCGACATCAGAAGGATCTTCCGGATTCAGTGTCAGAGGAGGTGGGTATGATCAAAACTTGATTCTATTGGACGAAGCGACTGTATATAGCGCATCTCACCTGATGGGATTTTTTTCAGTGTTCAACAATGATGCTATTAAGGATGTAACACTATATAAAGGAGATATTCCTGCAAGTTTCGGAGGACGTCTTTCTTCATTGTTAGATGTACGTTCCAAAGATGGAAATAACCAGAAATTTTCCGGTACAGGGGGGATAGGAACTATTTCTTCCAGGTTAACATTAGAAGGCCCTATTGCTACCGAAAAACTTACTTTTTTACTCTCCGGAAGAAGGACTTATGCCGATTTGTTTCTCAAAATGTCGAGTGACCCGGATATCAGGAATTCAAGTTTATATTTTTATGATATGAATGCCAAATTGAATTATCGTATCAACGATAATAATCGTCTATATCTTGCGGGATATTTTGGCCGGGACAATACTTCCAACGAATATTTCGGAATGAGTTTCGGCAATAAAACTTATACCCTGCGGTGGAATCATGTTTTTAATCCAAAGTTATTCTCCAATTTCACTGTACTTGGGAGTTTTTATGATTATTATCTGAAAAATAAAGTTACGGAACAAACATCGGTCGATTGGACTTCTAAAATGCAAGATTACGGATTCAAAGCTGACTTTGCTTATCACTTGAATCCTTCCAATAAATTACAATTCGGATATAACCTGACTTATCATAAATTTATTCCCGGAGAAGGTGGTGGAATAGGAGATAATACTATTTATGGCAGGATACAAAATCCAAGAGAATTTGCATTGGAACAAGCATTATATGCAACAAACGAAACAACAATTGAAGAAAAATTGACTTTGAAATACGGATTGCGTTATTCTTTATTCCAGAACATTGCAAACGGAGAAGAAATTTATTACCTGAAAGATTACAACATTTCAGATTCTGCTTCGTATGCTAAAGGTAAGATTTACAATAGCCAATGGCAGTTTGAACCACGTTTGGGAATTACGTACCGATTCAATGATGTTCATTCCGTTAAGGCGAGTTATTCGAGAACTGCGCAATACATTCAATTGGCTTCCAATTCTGCAGCAGGATCTCCGTTAGATGTCTGGTTTCAGGCTTCTCAAAATGTCAAACCTCAACTTTGTGATCAATTTGCAATAGGATATTTCCGTAATTTCAAAGATAATATGTATGAAGCCTCAGTAGAATTTTACTATAAAAACATGCAAAATGTAATCGACTTTAAAGATCATGCACGGTTATTGATGAATTCGGAATTAGAAGAAGAACTCCGTTTTGGCCAAGGTAAAGCGTACGGAGCAGAATTGTTATTACGTAAAAACTCCGGAAAATTTAATGGATGGATCAGCTACACATATTCCCGTGCAAAACGCCAAGTAGATCAAGTAAATGGTGGAAATTGGTATAAATCTCCTTACGATAAACCGAATAATGTTTCCGTTGTGGTAAATTATAATATTTCTCCCAAATGGACTATTTCAGCAAATTGGGTGTATGCAAGCGGAACCCCTGTAACGTATCCTACCGGTCGCTATTTGATAGAAGGTAATTATGTACCTATTTATTCCGGAAGAAATGAATATCGTTATCCTGATTATCATCGGTTAGATTTATCAGCCACATGCAAGTTATCTAACCCAAAGAAAAGATTTCAAAGTGAATTGGTTTTCTCTTTATACAATGCATACGGAAGAAAAAATCCTTGGACGATTTTGTTCCGTCAGGAAGAAGATCGCCCGGACACCTCTTATGCAGAGATGATCTATCTTTTTACATTTGTCCCTTCAATTACCTATAATTTTAATTTTTGAACATGAAACCGGCAAAAATATTATTGTTTTTATTTATATTACTTGTTGTAATGTCTGGTTGTGAAGAGCGTATCGACATTAATACGGACGATTCACCTCCTTGTCCGGTGATATACGGATATATTACAACAGATGTGAAAGCACATACCATCACAATTACCCGTTCTTCCGGATATTTTGCGGAAACACCTCCCGAAGGAATAACAGGAGCAAATGTTACTATTTATACTGATGATGGAATTAATATCCCTCTTTCAGATAAAGGGAATGGCTTGTACCAAACCAATGATGATGTTTGTGGTATTGAAGGAAAAACATATAAATTGAGAGCGGAATTTGATTTTGATGGGGATGGAAACAAGGAAGTATACGAGGCAGAGTCGTATCTTCCGCATGCCGCTGAAATCTATGAAATTTCTTTAGCAGCATCAGCAGCTTTTAAAAATGACATCGAAATACAGGTGACAGGGTTATTGCCTGAAAAACAAAAAGATGACCAGAATTATTATAGTATGCATGCTTATAGAAACGGAGAAATTGTCAATGATGATTTGGAAAAATTTGAAATAACGGGAGATAAGTATATTAAAACAAGAGAGGTTAATAATCTTGTTTGTTTTTATTTGGACCAGGATGAAGATGATAGTAAATTAAATGCCGGAGATATAGTTACTTTAAGAATAGATGTTATAACGAAAGATTATGCGGATTTTATTTCTAATGCTCAAAAAGAGGTAAATGGATCTATCCCGATGTTTAGCGGGCCTCCGGCAAATGTATTATCTAACATCAAATGTAATAATGCTTCTATGTCTGTTTTTGGATTTTTTACAGCATATTCCGGAAGAGAAAAAAGTGTCAGATATTTACCTTAGATATTAAAGCTTATATTGAATAAAGTTATATATGGCTGTATTTTAAATCACTAGAATCCCGTAGGGATTTTCGCTTGGTAGAAAAAATATTGTTCTAAATATTCCGGCATCCTGTTAAGGATGCATCCCTAACAGGATGCAGATTTTATTTTGGCGATTCTTCTACCGAGCGAATCATTCCTGCCGGAATGATAACTTGATAATTCTTAAGTTTATAGCTTTTAATTGGATATAAACTCTATTATCTGATTCCGATTAATTTGTGCATTTGTACGCTTAATGTCCATCCCGGATTTTGTTTGACTTGTTCTGTACAGTAAAAAATGTTATTGTCTGTTTCCGTCTTATTATTTGAAAATACGGGACTTAGAAAGTATTTTTTTGCTTTAGGAAGGTGTTCAAACGAAGGAATAATATCTCCTGATTTTATAGGCAAACGAACTTCATCAACATTAGAATTGATATTTTTGATTTTTTCATAATCTCCTTTTGGGCTGCAAACCACATAATCAAATAAAGGAGAAATCCGCTTTGTTCCGTTGCTTTCTATTGCTTGTTTGTATCCTTTGTTTTTGAAGAAAATGATTATTTCATCTGTCAGTTGCAGGGTCGGTTCTCCTCCTGTCCAAATGATCCATTGACAGGGAAAATTTCCTATTTGTTGTAGAATTTCTTCAAGAGACATTGTCTGTCCATTTTCGAAATCCGTATCACAAAAATCACATTTTAAGTTACAACGAGACAATCGAATAAATATGGAAGCTTCTCCTATACGTCCGCCTTCTCCTTGCAAAGAATAAAAAATCTCATTGACGAGCAGGTTCATAAATGGCTCCTGTTTTCGGTGTTTCGCTTACTTCTACGGCATATAATTGGGGTAGTTTCTCTTTGAATTTTTCATAAAGATACCGTGCGATATTTTCAGCGGTGGGATGAAAAGGAAACAAATCGTTCAAATGCCTATGGTCTAAGTGATTATTTAGATATTCTTTAATTACTTGTAAATCACGGTAATCGACCACAAACCCATATTCATTAAGGTTTTCAGATTGTAGATAGACGGTCACTATATAATTGTGCCCATGTAAACGGGCGCAAGGATGATCATCATATAAACAATCAAGCACATGAGATGCGGAAAATTCAAATTTTTTACTGATTCTGAACATGATACAAAAGTAACATTTTTTTGAATGATATCTTCAATCTCGATCAAATTACGCCGGATTATGCATTTTGTTTTTTCCTGACGTTCGGTAAAAAGATGGCGACAATTCCTATTAAAGGTAAAAATGAGCAGATATAATAAACATGCTCGATACTCGTAGCATCAGCTAAATTTCCTAATACGGCAGATCCGATACCAGCGATTCCAAAAGCCAAACCGAAGAATAAACCGGCAATAGTTCCTACTTTGCCAGGCAATAATTCTTGTGCATATACCAAAATAGCCGAAAAGGCTGAAGAAAGAATAAAACCGATGAAAATACTCATGATACAAGTCCAAAATAAATTAACATGAGGCATCAATAAGGTAAAAGGGGCAACTCCTAGAATAGATATCCAAATAACATATTTTCTGCCGATACGGTCACCGACCGGTCCGCCGACAAGAGTTCCAGCAGCAGCAGAGAATAAAAATAAAAATAAATAAAGCTGCGATTGTTGTATCGAAACATGAAACTTATGCATCAGGTAAAAAGTATAATAGCTGGTTAAACTGCTTAAATAGATATATTTCGAAAAAATCAGCATCAGCAATATACATAGTACAAAAGCAGTCTTTTTAGGAGGAAATATAGCTTTTCTTTTATTATTGGCAACATTGCTATCTTTTGGTTTCAACCGGTATAAATTTTGTTTGTACCAACGACTGATTTTTAGCATAACCAATACCGCAGTTAGGGCTATTAAACAAAACCACATAATTGATATTTGCCCAAAGGGAACAATGATAAGTGCAGCTAGTAGAGGCCCTAAAGAACCTCCTAAATTACCACCTACCTGAAATAGGGATTGTGCTGTTCCATATTTTCCTCCTGAAGCCATATGCGCCAAACGGGACGCTTCCGGGTGAAAAATAGAGGAACCGATACCTGTTAATGCAACGGAAAGCAAGACCATTGGAAAATTATGTGCCAATGAAAGAGAAAATATACCGGTCATAGTAAAACACATTCCTATTGGAAGAGAATAGGGTTGTGGTTTTTTATCAGTGTACCATCCAATTACAGGTTGTAATAACGAAGATGCAAATTGAAATGTTAAGGTGATTAATCCTATTTGGGAAAAGCTTAACTGTAGAGAATCTTTTAGTAAGGGATATACAGCAGGAATGAGCGATTGTAAAGAATCGTTCGACAAATGAGAAAAACTCAGCGCTAGTAACACTGTGAAAGCAGTTCCACTTACTAGTTCTTTAGAAGCTTTTTTGATATTATTATGTTTATGGTCGGATATTATTTGGGGTGTCTGCATTTCCTTTATTCTAAAATTTTGCAAAGGTAATACTTTTCTCTTGAATTAGCCTTCTTTCTTTATAACGAAAGGGAAATCCGGGCCTCTTAAAAAATAAATAAATTTTCATGTTTTTTTATTTACTTGATATTCTCTTTATTATTTTTGTCAATTGTATAAAATATTACAGATTGTACTTCTTTTTTTCAGAACTTAAGATGTTAAATGTGAAATTTATTTTATGAAAAAAGTAATCTTATTGTTAGTATACTTTGCCGTAAGCATTGGGTTGGCAATCTCACAAACTGTCCAGATCAAAGGACTTGTAGTGGATGAACCTGGAGATCCTGTAGTTGGTGCCTCTGTTGTGTTAAAAGGAACAACGGTAGGTACGGTGACTGATCATGAAGGGGCTTTCTCATTAAATGTTCCTGCCGGAAAAAATTCAATAGTGTTTTCCTATTTGGGGATGCGGACTCAAGAACTTCCTGTTAGTCCTAACTTGAAAGTTGTGATGCAGGAAGACAGCCAAAGTTTAGAGGAAGTGGTAGTAGTTGCTTATGGAACTGCAAAAAAGAGTTCGTTCACAGGATCAGCAGAGATGATTAAGGCCGATAAAATAGAAAAACGTTCCGTGAGTAATCTTTCTAAGGCAATAGAAGGAGTTGTAACCGGTGTCCAAACTTCCTCTGGAGGAGGACAGCCAGGCTCATCTTCAGATATGAATATTAGAGGAATTGGTTCCATCAACGCTTCATCTGCTCCTTTGTATGTAGTGGATGGCGCTCCTTATGAAGGAGATTTGAATGCCATTAATCCAAGTGATATTGAATCCATATCGATATTGAAAGATGCATCTTCCGCCACTTTGTATGGTGCCAGAGGTGCAAACGGTGTAATCATGATTACTACCAAAAAAGGAACTCCCGGAAAGACAGCGATTAACTTCAAAGCTATTTGGGGAACATCATCTAGAGCTATTCCTAATTATGAAACTGTAAATGAAGCCGAATATATGGAAATGGCTTGGGAGGCTTTACGTAACCAATATTTGTACAAATCCGGAAATTCTTTGGACCTGGCAAATGCAAAAGCAACAGCAGGATATATGGATAGATTGGGAGGAGAAATCTATAATCCTTTCAATATTGCTTCCACCGATTTGATAGATCCTAACACGGGAAAGATTGATCCTTCTGCGAAACTAAAATATCATGATGATTGGTTAAAAGAAGCTCAAAATGAAAATCCTTTGCGTCAGGAATATCAATTGAGTATTACCGGAGGAACAGATAAAAATAGCTATTTAATGTCCCTTGGATATGTAAATGAAACAGGATTACTCAAAAACTCAAATTTTGAACGTTATTCTGGACGTTTGAATTTAGATTCTAAGTTTATAAATTGGCTGTATGGAGGAATGAATGCTGCTTTTTCAGAAACAAAACAGTGCTCTGTTTATGGAGACGAATCTGCTTATAGTAACGTTTGGTATACAGCATTGAATATGGCTCCGATTTATCCGGTATATGTCAGAGATGCTGATGGGGACTACGTCCTTAAAAATGGAGAAAAACAATTTGATTATGGGGAAACACGTCCTTATGCAACTGATTTTAACACAATCGCAACATTAGTAGATGACAAACAAACCAAAGATGCGGATAACCTGAGTACCCGGTTCTTTTTGGAGATTGGAGACAAGAAAAATGAGCATATCTTATTTCTGAAAGATTTTAAATTACAGATTAATTTTAATGCAGATTACAGAAATAGAAATGAAATGTTGTATTGGAATCCTTATAATGGAAATGGAGCTAATTATCATGGATTGTTAAGTAAAGAGAATAACAGGATGCTTAGTTATACATTCAATCAATTACTCTATTACCAAAAGAAAAAAGAACAACACGATTTTGAAGTGTTGGCCGGACATGAATTTTTCTCCAGAAAATATTCCAATCTTTCAGGAGAAAGAATGAATTTCCCATTCCCTGATACATATGAGCTAAATTCGGGAGCTATCATTTCTGATGCAGCATCTGAAACGCAAAGGTATTATGTAGAATCGTACTTGAGCCGTATTAATTACAACTATATGAATAAGTATTATTTATCCGGAAGTTTCAGAACAGATGGTTCTTCTCGATTTAGCAGGAATTCTCATTGGGGTACATTTTGGTCGTTAGGAGCAGCATGGAGAATCAGTGAAGAAATTTTTATGAAAAAATTTGACCGGGTGGATAATCTTACTCTAAAATTTGCTTATGGACAGCAAGGTAATGATGCATTGGATACCTATTATGCTTGGCAAGGAACATATGATACTTCTTGGGCAAACGCAGACAGTCCGGGAGCAATGTTAAGTTCTCTTGAAAATAAGGATATTTCATGGGAAAAAAATAATAATTTGAATGTAGGTATTGAAAGCAGGCTATTAAAGAACCGTTTGTGGTTGACTATAGAAATGTACCAACGATATACTAAAGATTTATTATTCCTTCGGACATTTGCTACTTCTACAGGATTCAATGGTTATAATGATAATATCGGAGATATGAAAAATAATGGTTTTGACCTTACCATAGGAGGACAAATCCTTAAAAAGAAAAATTTAACATGGGATATGATGGTGTTGTTTTCCCGCTTTACCAATGAAGTCACTAAATTGAATAATGACAATCAAGAAATTATTTCCGGAAGTAAGATTATCAAAGTAGGAGAACCTGTAGATTCCTGGTATGTTTCTCAGTCTGCCGGAGTAGACCCGATGACGGGAAAACAACTTTATTGGTATGAAGAAAACGGTGAAAGAATAATTACGGATGAATATACTATAGGAGCGGCTAATCGTTTTGTATCCGGAAGCAGAATACCTGATTTTTATGGTTCTATCAGTAGTGAACTCAGATATCGTGGTTTTGATTTTTCCATATTGACTACCTATTCCGTTGGAGGGAAAGAACTTGATTTAAATTATTATGAGTTGATGGGAATGCGTAATTCCGGAACCAACTGGCATAAAGACATGGATCGTAGATGGAAACAACCGGGAGATATTACGAATGTACCTCGTTTATTATTAGGAAATGTAGATGCTGTAACAGATCGTTATTTGATAGATGCTTCTTATTTTTCAATTAAGAACATTGCATTGGGTTATACATTGTCAAAAACTCTTTTAGGTAAAGTCGGGATAAAATCATTACACGTTTTTGCTGTGGGTGATAATCTGGCAACATTTACACATTTGAAAGGGATGGATCCTCAAAACAATTTGACAGGAGGGCAAGATTATACTTATGTTCCGGTTAGGGTGCTTTCTTTGGGTGTTGACATTAATTTTTAAGATTATACCAATTTTCAAATAACTATTAATTGCAGATAATATGAAAACAAAAATATATTCAATAGGGGTTTTATTAATTGTCTTCGCTTTTTCTTCTTGTGAGGATAAACTGGATACTAATCCCACAGGATCTGTGTCGATACAGACAGTATTTGAAGATGTTGAGGGCGGTTTTGCGGCTATCAATGGAGTATATCGTTCTTTTTACAGACCACAATGGGAACGGGATGGACAAACAGTCGGCTGGTCTTCTGGTTATGCCACTGAGAATTTCGGACAATCTTCTGTCAATATCTGTGCAGACATTATGGGAGAAGATTTTGTAGAATATGACCCGGGCAGTGCATGGTTTTGGTATGATTATCTATATTGGGTAAGAACCGAATATACCAATACATCAGATAGACCGTATGTTTGGTGGAAGATGTATTATACATGGATCGCTAACGCCAATTATATTATTGCTTATACACCGGGAGCAACAGGAAGTGAAGAAGATAAAAATAATCTTTTAGGGCAAGCTTATGCATTGCGGGCTTTTTCTTACTTTTATTTAGCCCAATTTTATCAAAGGACATACATTGGGCATGAGGAGGATCCGGGAGTTCCTATTTATACGGAACCTACTACCAAAAACACTACAGGAAAAGGCAGGGGTACTTTAACACTTACATATAGTCGTATCAATGACGATTTAGACGAAGCTATCAGGTTGTTTCAAATTGGGAGTAAACAACGTCATATTTCAAATATTGACTTATACGTAGCATACGGATTAAAAGCCAGGGTAGCTTTGGTGCAAAACAATTGGCCGGATGCGGAAAAATATGCAGCTTTTGCTCTTGAAAAACCAGGATTAAAATTGATGACTACAGCTGAAATTGTATCTGGTTTTAATAGTGTTCAAAATAAAGAATGGATGTGGGGTTCTGAAGTTATTTCTAATCAGGCAACTACATGGTTCTCGTTTTTTGGACACATGGATGCCAGTGCAGGTTACCACGCTTCTAGCGCTCAAAAATGTGTAAGTAAATGGTTGTATGACAGGATTCCTGCTAATGATATCAGAAAAAATTGGTTCCTAGGGCCAATGTCTCCTGTAACAGAGGATACAGCTCCGGAAGATGTAAGTTATTGTCAACGGAAATTCAGGGACGAATCCACCTCTTTGGAAGGAGATTTATTATATATGAGAGCTTCTGAAATGTATCTTATATTAGCTGAAGCCCGTTGTCAACAAAACGATTTTCAAGGAACAAGGGAAGCTTTGGACAATGCAATTGGTTATAAAGTTCCTGATTATGCAGATGTACTGGCTAGCAGAACGGATTCTAAAGAATTAACCCTGAAATCTACAGAATCACAAAATGTACAAACCCTGATGGATGAAATTATTCTTCAACGTAGAATTGAACTTTGGGGAGAAGGTTTCAGAATATTTGATATTATGAGGTTGAAAACAGGATTTATGCGTACATATCCGGGCTCAAATCATCACTCAGATGCTCAATTTGACATTGATGATCCGGAATCTTGGGAGTGGATCATGTTGATTCCGCAAAAGGAATTCGATGGTAATCCTAATATGACTTTTGAAAGGGATCAAAATCCAATTCAATGATTATCTCTAATAACTAAAAATTTAAAGTCATGAAGAATAAATTATTATATGCATATTTAGCTTTTTCAATCATCATTTCCGGTTTGTCTTTTTCTTCTTGTAAAGATGAACCGGAAGGAGCATTGTATGATTTTGGAGGAAAAGATTATGTATCCTTTCAGAAGGAATCGGAATTATTTGCTATATCTTCTGATACAGAAGAAATCATTGTTGATCTATATCATTTGAATAGTGCAATATCAGGCTCTCAGGTTACATTATCCGCAGCGTTTGATGATGAAACTACTGCTGATATATTTACAATACCTTCCCAACTGTCATTTACAAACACAAAAGCTCCTGTTAAGATTGCTATTAATAGAGATTTAATAGATGTGGCCCAAGTATATAGTTTTACCATTACTGTGACCGGAGGAACAGAAGTATCACCTTTGCCATCAGGAATTGGCAGTATTACTGTAACGGTAAAGTCACTTCTTACCTATGATGAATTGGGAGAAGGGTTATTTTCTTCGGAGTTTTTTGAAGAAACCTGGCCGGTCGATGTTTTGTTAGCACGAGAGGCGGAAGTTTACAGATGCAAAGAATTGTATGAGGAAGGCTATGATATAGATTTTATTGTAACCGAAAGTAATGAAGTAATTGTACCGGAACAACCTGCATGGGAAC
>JAVBMM010000053.1:0-7257 GCA_031552425.1 Bacteroidales bacterium
ATTGACTCCGCCATCCACTTCTATCAGCACATCAAGTCCTTTTTCTTTGATCATTGATTTTAATTGTGCCACTTTTTGAACTGAATGCTCAATAAAACGCTGTCCTCCAAATCCCGGATTAACAGACATCAATAATACCATGTCCAAATCGCAAAGAATATCATCCAATAAATGAACCGGAGAATGAGGATTAAGTGTAACGGCGGCTTTCATTCCCGCCTCTTTAATTTGCCCTACCACTCGATGCAAATGGATACAAGCTTCATAATGTACATTCATCATATATGCGCCTATATCCTTTACCCGAGAAACAAATTTTTGAGGTTCAACAATCATTAGGTGTACATCCAACGGTTTTTCGGAAATCTTCGCAACAGCTTCCATCACAGGAAATCCAAACGAAATATTAGGTACAAATACACCATCCATCACATCCAAGTGCAACCAATCAGCTTCACTTTTATTGATCATTTGAACCTCTTGTTCCAAATGAAGAAAATCTGCAGACAATAAAGAAGGGGCTATTTTACAACTCATAAGTCAGTCTCTTTACGTAGCGACAAAGATAATGTATTATTTTGGCATGTCAAATTTGTATCATATTTTTAAATCATGTACCTTTGCCACTTAAAAATCAATCAGTCCATAAATCAACATGACAGAAGCTAATCCGCTTGAAGAAGAAAAAAAATCTCTCAATTTTATCGAAGCAATTGTAGAGAAAGATTTAGCAGAAGGAAAAAATAGCAGAAAGATACAAACTCGTTTCCCTCCGGAACCCAACGGATACTTACATATAGGACATGCAAAAGCCATTTGTATGGATTTCGGAATCGCTCAAAAGTACAATGGAGTTTGCAATCTACGTTTTGATGACACCAATCCATCTAAAGAAGATGTGGAATATGTTGATTCTATTAAAGAAGATATTCAATGGTTGGGGTTTCAATGGGGAAATGAATATTATGCTTCTGATTACTTTCAACAATTATGGGATTTTGCAATAGCTTTGATTAAAAATGACAAAGCATATATTGACGAGCAATCTTCTGAAAAAATAGCTGAACAAAAAGGGACTCCGACTCAGGCCGGAACAGAAAGTCCTTTCCGCAATCGTCCTGTTTCAGAAAGTTTAGAATTATTCAATAAAATGAATTCAGGAGAAATTGCAGAAGGTTCTATGGTATTACGCGCCAAAATAGACATGGCGTCTTCTAACATGCATTTTCGTGACCCTATCATTTATCGTGTCATTCATCATCCTCACCACAAAACCGGGACCTCTTGGAAAGCTTATCCGATGTATGACTTCGCACATGGGGAGAGCGATTATTTTGAAGGGGTAACCCATTCTATTTGCACCTTGGAATTTGTTGTACACCGCCCTTTATATGATTGGTTCATTGACGAGTTAAAAAAATTACATCCAGAAGATGGAGAATATCGTCCGAGGCAATACGAATTCAACAGACTAAGTCTTACATACACTGTAATGAGCAAAAGAAAGTTGCTTCAATTGGTAAAAGAAGGATATGTGAACGGATGGGATGATCCACGGATGCCAACTTTATGTGGTTACCGCAGAAGAGGATATACACCAGAATCTATCAGAAATTTCATCAACAGGATAGGATACACAAAATATGATGGTATTATTGATGTTGCGTTATTGGAACACTCTATCCGGGAAGATTTAAACTATAAAGCCAAAAGAGTATCAGCTGTACTAAATCCGGTAAAATTGATTATTACCAATTATCCAGAAAATCAAACAGAAATGATGGAAGCCGTTAACAATCCGGAAGATGAAAACATGGGTAGCCATGAGATTATCTTTAGTCGGGAATTATTAATAGAACGAGAGGATTTTATGGAAGACGCTCCTAAAAAATTCTTCCGTATGACTCCAGGACAAGAAGTCCGTTTGAAAAATGCATATATAGTTAAATGTACTGGATGTAAGAAAAATGAGAAAGGTATCGTAGAAGAAATATATGCCGAATATGATCCTATGACACGAAGTGGTATGCCCGAAAGTAACAGAAAAGTCAAAGGAACATTGCACTGGCTATCGGAAAAATATAGTTATCCGGCAGAAGTAAGATTGTACGACCGATTATTCCTTGTTGAAAATCCGAATGAAGATAAAGAAAAAGATTTCAAAGAATTGCTAAATCCTGATTCTTTACAAATCTTAACCAATTGCCGGGTAGAAGCAGAATTACTTTCTGCAAAACCATATGATAATTTTCAATTTCAACGTTTGGGATACTTTAACGTAGATCCGGACAGTAAAGATGGAAATTTAATTTTCAATCGTACCGTATCCTTAAAGGACACATGGACAAAAATAAAAGACAAAGACTAAAAACAATTTTCATTTTGTAATTTAGTCTTTTACGAATATTTTATGCTTAATTTCGACGATAATAATCTTGAAGAAAATGAAGATTCTTTTTCCGATTCTTTCTTAGAATGGGACGAATCTCAAAAAAAAGGTCTTCCTCCGGGTTATTTTGATCCTGACGAACTTTGTGAAATCATTGACACATATCTTTCTCTAGATAAAGTAGCAGAAGGCAAAATTGCTTTGGAATATGCCTTAAGGGTACACCCTGACAATGAAGATATGATATATGATATCATGCAAATCCTGAATGATTATGAATTATGGGATGATTTGCTGTATCTAACAAATCAATATAAGCATATCGAACAGGTATGGATAGATGGGCATAAAATAACCTCACTTCTTCATCTCGGAATGGAAGAAAATGCTTTTACCTGTTTCAGGCAGGCTAAACAAAAATATGCTTCAAACAAAGAAGATTTATCTATCATTTATCAAGCTATGGCAGAAGCCTTGTATGATATAGATCTCTACGATGCTGCTATTAATGTTATTAAAGAAATTCTTTCTAAAATAGACATTGAGGAAAAAGAAGATTTATTGTGGATACAGTTACAAAGCTATTTAGCCTTGAAAGATACTGAAAATGTTCAAAAACTATGTGATCAAATTATCAAGAGTAATCCTATGGATGCTGAAACCTGGAGTCGGCTAGGATTAATTTATAAAGAAATAGGAGAAAAAGAAAAGTCGATAGATGCTTTTGAATTTGCAGCATCCTTAGGGAAAAAAGAGCCTATTGATATGTTGAATTTGATTTATTCATATAAAGAAAACGGAAATTTCCTAAAGGCACTTGAAATAGTAGATGAATATTTAGATAAATCTCCTAATGATTATATCATTAATCTTTTGGCTTCTAATATTTGCATGGAGATTGAAGATTGGGAAAAAGCACTGAAATATACGGATAAAGCCATATCTATTGGTCCGTCATCTGATTTTTTATATTTATATAAAAGTAAATGTTTCCTTAAATTAGGAGAAGTAAAAAAGGCAATCAAAGCTTTAGATGATGGCATTATTAAAAGTGGTGATAAATCAAATGAATTAAAGTCTGAATTAGAAAGAATAAAAAAAGAAAATCCTGAATATTAACAATCTTATTTTTTAACATGGAATTTTTTGGATCAATGCAAGATGTAATCAATTTTTTCAGTAGTATTTCTCCAGTATACATATATTTAGCCGTATTGGGGTTAATGACTATTGAAAGCTCTTTTATCCCTTTTCCTTCTGAAATTGTTATTCCTCCTGCAGCAATGTTGGCAGCTACTCCACAAGGAGAAAATATCAGCTTGGTAATGATTTTTATAGCTGGAACAATAGGCTGTCTACTTGGCGCTTATATTAACTATTTTCTTGGAAAATATCTTGGACGTCCTGTGGTTTATAAGCTTTCCAATACACGGTTTGCCCATGCTTGTCTTGTTGACCAAGAAAAAATAGAAAAAGCTGAAAATTATTTCAATAAACATGGAAAAGCTTCTACGTTTATCGGCAGATTGGTACCTGTAATCCGTCAATTTATTTCCATTCCTGCAGGAATGTCCGGTATGAATCTCGGACAATTCAGTTTTTATACCTTTTTAGGTGGCGGTTTATGGAATATTATCCTTATCCTCCTTGGATATTTTGTTTTGATACAGGGGTTAGATTTATTTGATAAGTATTTTGTAGAATTGTCTATTACAATGTTGGTTTTGGGTGTTTTATTCATTCTTTATCTGGCATACAGCGGAATGAAGAAACAAAAACAAAAATAGGATTACAGGTATCCCATCGATTTCAATACATAGACAAACAAAAAAATCGTAAAACAAGAAAAAAGTGTGGTTGCGACAACAATTTGAGCGGAAAGTTCCCCGTCACAACCCATATTTTCAGCCATAATGTAACTAACTACTGCTGTGGGTGTCGCAAACAAGCACAATAAAGCACACAGTTCTATTCCTCTAAATCCCATATAAATGAAGACTAATGTTGTCATAAATGGGACAATAAGCAGCCGAGCAATTGTTGCAAAAAACACTTTCCATAAATTACCTGACAACTCCTTGAATTTAAACTGGCCTCCCATTACAAAAAGGGCTAAGGGTGTTGCAATACCAGCTAATTCTGTCATCGGTTTATTCACATATGAAGGAAAATTTATTCCACAAAATCCCACTAACAATCCCGCCAAACATCCTATAACCAATGGGTTTTTCAAAATATCTATCAACAATTTTTTCAAAGAAAGTTTATCTGTTCTATCTTCTGAAAAAAAAGAAAGGATACAAACTGCAGAAATGTTATAAACAGGGATTATTACTGTCAACAGCATAGTAATGGGTAACAATGCTGCTTTGCCATACATACTTGTAGCCAATGGAATTCCATAAATAATAAAATTACTACGATAAATTCCTTGTATCAAACTTCCCTGTTGTCCACGTTTTTTGATAAAAAAAGGGACAATCAATATAGCTAATATAATGATGGAAAAAACGCCACCCAACGCCGCATAAATCAATCGAGAACTAGAAAATCCTCCGTGAAAATTAGATTGTATATTTTGAAACAACATCAAAGGAAGTGAAAACCTAAAAACAAACTTATTTGTTTCGGAAAGGAAAGTATCGGATACAAAGTTTATTTGTTTGGCAACATATCCTAACGCCATCAAAATGAAAAGCGGAGCAACAGCATTAATGGAAAATAAAAAATTACTCATTTTAATTTCATTCCTTTTGTACACCAAGCTTCAACAACATTAATCACATAATCTCCCAGCCTTTCACATTCGGAAATAAAATCCATGTAATAAACACCATCTTGATAATCATATTTTTTGGCATTTACATTTTCGATATTATTGGCTTTCAATCTGTTTCTAAAAGTATTAATCTCATTCTCAATGTTATATGAAGAATTAGCATCTGCTTCTTGAGGTTCTTTTCCTTTAAGAATAAAAATCATTTTCATTTTTACGTAATATAATTCTTTCAGTTACCGTAGTTCCCACATTCGCTCCCATAATTACACTGATGGATTGAGCCAACGTGAGTAATCCTGCATTAACAAAACTTACAACCATTACTGTTGTGGCAGAAGATGATTGTACCAAAGCCGTGATCAACATCCCTGTTAAAACTCCGGTAAAACGGTTGGTTGTCATTGCCGAAAGAATATTTCGCATCTTATCTCCAGACACTTTTTGTAATCCTTCGCTCATTATTTTCATTCCATAAAGGAATAAACCCAAAGAACCGACAAGTTTTAAAAAATCAAAAAATGAATATTCCACTTATTTGTTTTGTTAATTATGGCGGCAAAAATAATTCTTTTTTTTAGTTTTTTGTCTACATTCCTGTATATTTGCAGAAAAAACGAAAACACAGATGATGGAGCTATCAAAAAGATTTTACACCATGTCGGTAAATGAAGTTACCGAATTTTTCAAAACTTCCCTTGTATCCGGATTATCTTCAGAAGAAGCTCAAAAACGACTAACAACCTATGGTCATAATGAATTTGAGAAGAAGAAAAACAAAACCTTGATACAAAAGTTCTTTGCACAATTTAAAAATTTCATGATTATAGTTTTGATCATCGCGGCACTTATTTCCGGAGTGATCGGTTATCTTCATGGAGAAGGATTTAAAGACTCGATCATCATTCTTGTTATTGTTATCATCAATGCAATTATTGGAGTTGTACAAGAAGCCAGGGCAGAGCAATCATTGGCTGCATTGGAAAAGATGTCTGCACCACAATGTAAAGTTATCCGAGATGGTAAAGTAGAAGTAATCGAATCAAAAAAACTTGTACCGGGAGACTTAGTGATATTAGATACAGGAGATTCAATACCGGCAGATTTACGTTTAGTTGAAGCAATAAATCTCAAAATACAAGATGCCGCATTAACCGGAGAATCTGTTCCGGAAGAAAAATTCACCGAAGCTATCTCATCCGAAGAAGTTCCATTAGGAGATCGGGATAATTTAGGTTTTTCTTCCAGTACAGTTACATACGGAAGAGGAAAAGGCATTGTTATCGGTACAGGAATGTACACAGAAGTTGGGAAAATTGCCTCTCTGATACAATCTGTTCCGGATTTCCAGACTCCCCTTCAGGAAAAATTAGAGAAATTAGGTAAAAACCTCGGCATCGCTGCTTTGATTATCTGTGCTATCATATTCAGCGTAGGTATGTTATATCAAAAAGATGTTGTAGAAATGTTTATGATATCTGTAAGTCTTGCAGCAGCAGCCATCCCGGAAGGTTTACCCGTTGTATCTACTATTGTTTTAGCTGTAGGAGTCCAACGTTTAGCCAAAAGAAATGCTATTGTAAGAACCCTACCTGCTGTGGAAACATTAGGAAGTACGACTGTCATCTGTTCAGATAAAACAGGTACACTTACTCAAAACAAAATGACTGTAGTCAATTTATATGCTGACCACCAAATAGAAGATATCACTGCAACTAATTTTTCTACAACAGAGTTGACTGAAGGGCAAAAGCAATTGATCAAGATATCCATCCTCGCCAACGATGCAAAACTTTCAGAAGATAATAATACATATAAAACTACCGGAGATCCAACAGAAACTGCTCTTATTGATCTCGGATTAAGATTTTCAATCAATAAAAATACCCAGGATAAAGATTTCCCCAGAATTGCTGAAATTCCTTTTGATTCGGAGCGAAAATTAATGACTACAATTCATCGTTTGGCCAATGGAAAATTTGAGGTTTGTTCCAAAGGGGGGTTAGACGAATTATTATCTTGTTGTTCATTTATTTGTGAAAATGAAAATATTTCTGCACTTACCGATTCTCAAAAGAATGAAATCAAAAAA
>JAVBMM010000007.1:0-4500 GCA_031552425.1 Bacteroidales bacterium
AAAAATCGGAGGGAAGAATGTTGGTTCCGTTTCAAACAAAACAAATTATATCTTAGCAGGAGATAACATGGGACTTGCCAAACTGGAAAAAGCTCAAAAATTAGGGATTAAAATAATTTCGGAAAATGAATTTTTGAAAATGATATATGGTTAACTTCATCATCAATAAAATAATAAAAAAGCTTTCCAATAGAAAAAAAAGGACAAAGTATTTTAAAAACCTGGATGATATTCATTCTGTTTTAGTCCTTTTTGAAACTTCGGAATATGCAGATACAGAATTATTTATATCTACTCTGACTAAATTAGGTAAACAGGTAACTTCCTGCGGATATGTAACAAAAAAAGATTCTACTCAATACAAGCAATTTCCATCCAGGATATTTTTATATCCCAAAAAGGATATGAATTTAATCAAACTACCATCTAAAGCATTAATCAATGAATTAAATGCTAAAAGGTACGACATCATTATAGACTTGACTCTAAAGAAAAATCCGACAATGGAATATTTGTTGTTAGTAACTCCCTCTTTTTTCAAAGTCGGATTAAAGAAAGACAATGATTGTATCTACGATTTTTCCATTTCTTTCCCGGCATCTTCCGGGTCCCTATCAGTAAACTTTCTGGGAGCACAAATCATTCATTATCTCCAAACGATTCATTCGGTTTGAATTTTCGACCGGTTAGAGCAAAATTTCTTTCAGGGAGAAAATTTCACTGCAACAAGTCGCAACAAAACTTCCGTCAGGGAAGAAAATTATTTCCAACCTGAAGAAAATTTACTTCTAACCTGTTATAAATTTTACTCAGACAGATCAGAATTTTATTTTTTTTGATTTGGGTAGTTTATTGGGTAGAATTTTAATTACAGGACTATACCCCAAAAGGAAATTTACTTTTTCTACCCGTCATGATTTTTACTTTGTTGTCTATGGGGTAATTTGCAAATTATTTGAAACTATGCTATTCTCTGATTGATTACCAATGCTTGTATAAATATTTCCCGAACAAATAATATTTTTGCCATATAAATGTATTACTTGAGCAATATTATTAATGACAAAAGATTTGGCAGCGTTTCTCAGTTCTATTACGGGTGCATTACATTTTTCTATAGTTACAAAAATATTATTATCATTATTTTGATTGTAGGAAGGTACAGCAGATATTCCATATCCAGGATGAGCACCTCTTAAATCTAATGATGTTGCAATTAAATTACAACCCATGCCAATAAATACATTCGATTGATTATATATATTCTCACAAATTATATTTTCTATAATAGCTGTCTCCAATATGTCTGTGCGTTCAGTATAACTTGTTGCAAATGACTGTATTTCAGGCCGGGAATATTCATCCATGTGCCCATTATACTTCATATTCCTAATAGTTGTTACATATTTATTGGTAATATTAGGATTTACAGGTAATTCAAAAGAAAATAATCCTTGGCATTTCCCATCTGTAAAAGAGTATCTCCGATGAACTGTGGTACAATTTCCCAAACCCTCGATAGAGATGGATAAAGCCTTATTATCTTTTCTAGCACTAAACCAAACTCCGTTACTGAAATTATAATCACCTTCTGTCAGTTGTATTTTTCCTCCAACTCCCAAATTAGCGATATAATCAACAACTTCCTGTATTTTTTCATTGTCATTTACACCAGTACAAACATAATCAGCTCCAATCTTGGATTTTTCCGATGCATTTGATGCTGCGATTACAAAAGTTGTACATCGCCCAACATCTTCTTTAGTAGCAATCTCCCGATCATTATAATAAGCTTTACCGTTGTTTCTCGATTTCATATAGATATTTCTCATAGAAGATAGCTTCAACGAATCTCTTAATATCTCTATATTGGAAACATTTTCTTGTGCATGAATTGTTGTTGAAATTAAAGAAATTATTACAACCCCAACCATAATTTTAGTAATTTGATTTTTTATGATCTTAAATATTAATAAAAATTGATTTTATAAATTACTCTTTTTTGATTAGTTTCTCTAAAAATATTTTACCATTCGTATCTAATATTTTTAAAAAATAAATCCCGTTTCCACAAGGAGGAACCTTCACTAAAGCGTCTTCTTGGTTAATTTCTTGTCCAATTGTGATTTTTCCATTAGAATCAATCAGTTGAATATTCAAAATCATTTCAGAATGTTCTATTATAAAATAATCAGAAAATGGATTCGGATATACACTGATTTTGTCTTTTGCATACAACATATTATCCAGATCCACAGCGTAATTTTCAGATGAAATTGATTTTGCAATAAAAACTGTCAGGTCTTGAGTATTAGAAGTCGAGATTCCTAAACAATCACTATAAAATGTCGTTTTCATATAGTAAGTACCCGGTGAAACCAATTTTCCACTATTGTCTCTACCATTCCATACATCAGCCTCACCATATACGCTAACAATGCCATTTCCACGAAATATTGATGTCCCATTACGATTGACAACCTCAATATTGAATCTATTATATCCAGAGGCCAAGTAATATGCATATCTATCAGGATTGTTATTAAAAACATAAGCATTAGGACGTTCAATACTACAGACTGGCTTACAAATACATGGTTGAATTTTGGCAGTAAAATTAGAACCTACCCTTGCTTGAAACCCATTTCCAAGTCGAATTGAGTTTTTAGCCTCAAATTGAACTGTTTGGCCATTATTTACAACAATATTTCCTGAAGTTTCAATCCGGTCATTTACTTTAGTCACTTTAGGTAATGTAGAATTACTACCAAATGTTATTACTGATTTGTTATTGCAAGGTTCTGTGCAAGGTTTACAAGAACCTCCACAATCTATTCCCTCTTCATCTCCATCCCGTTTACAGTTCGAACACTGTACTGCACCTCCACATGGTCGGCATGGGCCGCCACAATCTATACCTGTTTCCCCTTCTTTTTCATCTTTTTTACCATTGAAACAATGGTTCATAGAATAACCACATGGTGGGCAATCCGGACCTCCACAATCAACACCAGTTTCATTTACATCTTTGACTTTATTATAACAATGTTCACCAACGTTAGAAGGATTATAATAACCCATTGATGTTGTATTTACATTCAATGGATTCAAATAAGAACGAATCCCATGTATATGATATGATATAGAGAAATTACCAAAAAAATCTGGACCCTCATTGTAGACATCATTACTACATCCGGAAGCTCCACCCCATAATTGACCTATAACTTTATAGTCAGAGTTAAATAAAGGGCTTCCTGAAGAACCTTTTTCTGTTGTCCCAACGGACCACTTTACGCTCCAATAAGCATTATCCATACCGGATTCTAGATTTGCAGTTCCAATATTTTTGTTACTTACTGAAATTGACTTGTAATCACCCATTGGATGATGAATACAAACTAATTTACCTTTAGGTATTTTAAAAAGATCCGCCTCCCAACCCGCATAAACAACTTTCCATAAAGTTAAAACAGAAGATGTTACATTTAGTTTCAATAAAGCATAATCTGTTGAATTACCATACAAATCGTAATAGCCATTTTCATATTTTACTTTTGGAATATCCCTACTTAATACCCTAGCCCCATATACTGATTTATTATATATAGCAGAACTCCCCCCTTCTCCTCCGCAAGATGGCGCTTCATATTCAAATATAAACATCATTGATTGTACATTTTCAAAAAAACTTAATCCTGACTCCATTAATTTTTCAGTACAATGCATTGCCGTGAGCAAATAAGGCTCACCATCTTCTGCTGTATTATTCAATAAAGTACCGGTACAATGTCCCCAATATTTGAATTGATTATTTGCTGTAAAGCTACTTAATATGATAGCAACTGATCTTTTCAATATTTCCCAGCCTGCGCCTTCAATACAATTAATATCTTTTTGACAAGGAGCTCTATTAGCAAGAGCATAGGATCCTGACCTACTTACATTAACAAAACAATGAACTATTTCTTCCAGGAAAACTTCTCCTTGAAATTCTGAATTATTAGGTTCATAATATTCAATAATAAGGCTATTCCCCGGAAAATAAACCGTACCAAATGTATTTCCTACAGAATTATTTAATTCTGTAAAAGACCCCATAAATTCACTTTTTTCAGGGTTATAAATAAACATTCTTGCACCCTTTGGAATATTAAATCGGCTAAATAATAATTGAATGGCATAGGCTGAAGGTGAAGTAATTTGATATAAATATACTTTTCCTGAATCTGCCATTGCAACTTGAGATGATGACGTTTTAATATCAATATTTACAGGCATGGTAAAGCCATAAAATTTAGTTTTTCCATAACCTCTTTCTTCTGCAAAAATTTCCGCATCCTCTCTACTTCGATCATTATCCACATACGGTAAAACTTTTTCAACAATCTCAATAGAACTACTACCACGTAAGAAATTATCATTAAACAAGATACGGCTTCCTCCATAACTAACCTGAGCAAAAGAAACCTTTAATATACAATTCAAAAATAAAGCTAC
>JAVBMM010000168.1:0-15682 GCA_031552425.1 Bacteroidales bacterium
TTCATGCATTTAGGTGGAGATTACCGGACTCGAACCGGTCACCTCGACACTGCCAGTGTCGCGCTCTAGCCAGATGAGCTAAACCCCCATTTTGCTTGGCAAAGATAGAAAATAATTAGAAATAAGTAATCAAAAAAACTAAAATAAATGATTATATACAACATCACTTTTCATATTGACAATACTATATTGGATGAGTGTTTGGATTTTATAAAAAAACAATATATCCCATTAGCAATGGAAGATAAAATAGTTGTAAATCCGCAACTTTGTAAAATTATGATGCAATCGGCCGATGGAAGTAGTAGTTATTCTCTTCAGTTTTATGTGGAAAGCGCCTATTTATTAGATATTTGGCAACAAAAGAATGGAGCCCGGTTGAATAATTTAGTAGTAGAACGTTTTGCCGATAAAGTCTTGGGATTTGCCACTTTATTGGAAATAGTAAATCATACCATCGAATGAAAAAGGAACGGATTATTTTAGGAATTGATCCGGGAACTAGTATCATGGGATATGGAGTTTTACGGGTAGAGAATAACAAGCCTCTTTTAGAAACGATGGGTGTATTGGAATTATCTAAATATGACGATCACTACTTGAAGTTAAGGCGTATTTTTGAACGGGTAACGGGATTGATAGATCAATATCATCCGGATGAATTGGCTATCGAAGCTCCTTTCTTTGGGAAAAATGTTCAGAGTATGTTAAAGTTAGGAAGGGCGCAGGGAGTAGCTATGTCTGCTGCTCTCAACAGAGATATTCCTATTTTTGAATATGCTCCTTTGAAAATAAAAATGTCTATCACAGGAAATGGGAGAGCATCAAAAGAACAAGTAGCTGATATGCTCCAGAGATTCTTGAAAATTCCTTCAGAAAATATGCTGCCATGGTTGGATGCTACTGATGGATTGGCAGCAGCTTTATGTCATTTCTTTCAAAGTAACAATCCCACTCAAGAGAAAAAATATACCAGTTGGAAAGATTATATTAATAAGAATCCGAAACTAGTAAAGGATTAGGAAGTATGAAGTGAGAAGTTTTTCTATTCTTATGTTCAAGCTTCTCACTTCTCACTTTTTCAGTTTTCTTTATTATATTATTTGACGAAACATTTAATATTTTTTTCTCCTTCCAACGCTTTTATTGATAGAATGTAAATTCCTGTTTGGAAAGGTTTTGTTATAAATGACTGTCCTGAATTTTCAGTTCTTTCCACCAAACGTCCAAAAATATCAAATACTTTGATTTGTGCGAAAGTTGGTAACCCGGAAACATTAATTTGCTTATTTGAATTTACAAATACTGATACCTGTTCTAATACTTCTCTTTTGAGATTAGTGTCATCAAAAATAACAATATCGGCCTGGGCTGCTTGGGCAGACATAAATTCTTTGTATTTTTTATCTACTAAAGATCTGACAACAGCACTTTTATAATAATCTAAACTAATATTAGCCCAAACAGGACTTGTCCGATCTAAATCTCCAACCAAATAATGTGCTTGCAATTCTTGTTGTGTATATGCAATTTCACTTTCGACCAACACTTTTTTCAAAGCTTCTGCCGCATTGGCAAAGAAATAATCGAAAAATGCATCTTCCTGATAATAATCGGGACCAATGACAACTAAACTATTATCTGTGTTATTCTTTCTGAAATTATTTTCTTTTTTCCTCAATTGTTCAACAGCACTTACAATATTTCCTTCCGGTAAGTTTTTTTGGATCATCCAATATTGTTGTATTTTGATTTTGAGCAAAGCACTTGCTGCTGCACTTTCCAATTCTTCTTCGTCAATAGTGGTGCTTTGATTTTCATACATCAGTAAAGGACGTAACCGGCGTTTTTCTCGCTCAAGTTCGAATTTATATGCAGGAATTCCATTTACTGTTCCGATCATAACATCATTTATAGCTGCCGGAACAAAAATATCCACAGTATGGTTTGTCAAATTATCAATGATATCGCTTTTGATGAATCCGCGGTGATATTTTTTTAAGTTGGCTAATCCGGATTCATTAGCAGCTTTACCCATAGCAATGTTTTTGGGATTAAGTAATGCTTTGTTCTTGTAGATATTTCCTGACACTTGTCTATTGGTGAGGTTAATACCTGCGTTTATCCGGGCTTGTGGATCGTATTCAAAATTTAATTTGTCACTTTCATTATATATTACATTGTTTTTAAAAATAGTAGTACCATGTTTTCTGGTAGCATGTTCCCGAATGAGATATGGATCCACAAGTTTTCCAACATGGAAAATATTACCGGAAACCTCAGCTTCTTTAAATTCATAATTGATATATACCAAATAACCTTTGTCGTTTTGACTGATATTACTCCTAAAGAAAATTTTATCTTTTTCTTCTGTGCAAAACCAAGCTAATCCATGCGCATTGTCGTGACTATAACTGTCTTGCCAATAAGTTTCCAAGCTTCTCAAATCGGGATCATACATACAACCGTCATGTGCGTGGGCTATATTCCTGAAACCTTCATTATAACGAAAAGTAGTGGTTGAAACGTTACGGGAAAACATGGTATTTCCTTGTGTTCTTGTAGCTGTTTCAAAGCAAATATTTTTTTCTACAATACCATCTTCGGTCATACGGACAATCATGGCATTTTTAGAAATATCATGAATAATATTATTACGGATAATTACCTGGGTAAATTTATTGTTATCCCAAGTTCCTTCTCCAGGATAGTCTTTGAATTTTTCATGTTGAAGTGCAAGTCCTTGATTATCTGCATGGTGAATATGGCAGCCTTCAATCAATATATCATGGAAGCGGGTAGGAGTGGTAGCATCATCTTCAACAACGATGAAAATACCAGCTGTGCGTTTTTCTGCCATTCCATCTCCCGGAATGCCTTTTATATGGTGGATATGCAAATCTTTTAGATGAATGTGATTAACCACTCCCGCATTAGTAGCTTTAACTTCTACTCCGCGACGATCTCCCTCAGTGGAAGCGTCATTGGTAATTTCCAAATTGGTAATTTCCCAATATGATTGGTTATTCAGGCTGACCACAGCTCCGGTACTATTTCCAATTAAAAGAGGGTCATGTCCTGTTCCGTATGAAGAGATAACGATTGATTTTCCTGCCGAACCTGAACCTTTTGGAGCTATATTACCAAGCCAAACGCTATTTTTTGCAAAAAATATAGTGTCTCCTCCAACGAATCCACGAGAATTGACTTTTGAAAGATTTTTCCAAGGGGCATCAGAACTTGTTCCTTCATTGGTATCGTCTCCGAGAAAAGAATCGATATAGTAGTTAGCAGCTACACGATTGGTTACATTTTCGAAATAGAGACCTGCAATCATAAACGGAATATTGTCGTTCCCGTTTCTGTTATTATTGGCAATATTTAAGTTATATTCTCCCGCTACCGGAACAGTAAAATATAAAATAAATGGAGTCCATTCTTCAAACAATCTTGCTTCAGAAGTTGCTGAATTAAAGGGACGTTGGGTGATGGCATTGTCTGATGAATTTGCACTTCTCCGTTGTTCATTAGTGGCTTGTTTGTTACACAACGATACAGACCGTACAAATCCGGAACCTTTTACATAGAAAGTAAATTCATATGTAATTCCGGGAGACAAATTCATATAAGGAGTGCTAAAGAATCTGGAAGTTCCCGGGCTATCATCATTTTTGAAGAGTAATTGTAATGTGTTTTGATTGTTTTTTCCGAATTTTTCAGATCCGATTGAAAAGTGAGAATTATTGGCACCTGTATCTTTTGTATAATTATTAGGCAATGGATTATAATTTGAGCCGGTTTTACTCCAAGAACTCATATCTCCGTTTGGAATGAGATTTGTTGCTTGGGAGGTCAAAGAAAAAATACCTAAAAGGCAGCATATAAATATAATCTTTTTCATGTTTTGTATTTCTTTTATTTTTTATTGTTTAAGGTACAATTATTTTCAGAGTTTCATTATTATAACTGGTTTGTATGTTTACCACATAAACCCCGGAAGATATAGGGATAGTTACATCTACATTATTTACTTGTTGTTCAACCAATTTTTTTCCTGTTATATTAAAAATTAGAATTTTTTCTATATTGTCTCCATTGTTAGATTTGATTTGCACCTTTTTATCCGTTACTTGCCATGAGATGTTATTTTCTTTTGAAAGTTCAGGCAAAGATGAATTTTCTTTTTGTTTTACCAGTAAAAAAGAAGGAACAGCTCTTTGATTTTGATAGCTAGGATTATTATCGGAAGGTTCGTTTAATAACGTATTTCCAGCGACCATAGCGGTTGAGCCTCCTCCGTCTAAATTAACGGCATTATTTACCCCTAATTGTTTAAGAATCGGAGCTGCTTCTTGAAATAATCCTATACCCGCAGAACGAGTTGCATCACGTCCATCCACTACCATTAAAATAACATTTCCATTGTCTTTATAACCGACAATTGTTCTTGGATGCCTTCCGTTCACGTGATCATCATTGAAACCTTCCCTGTTGGTATTTACCTGGCCGTTCATCAATATTCTCGGGCCTCCGCCCATTGCAATCCAGGGAGTGATAACCGTAT
This sequence comes from Bacteroidales bacterium, assembly GCA_031552425.1. Taxonomy (GTDB): domain Bacteria; phylum Bacteroidota; class Bacteroidia; order Bacteroidales; family Azobacteroidaceae; genus JAISFI01. Next base: position 4,565 of record JAVBMM010000168.1, read on the forward strand.
AGGTGGTGGCAGTATAAGTTGGATACGACCAAATCTGAGTACCTGTACCTCCTCCCACATGAATACCATTCTCTCCCGTTTTTGAAAGTGTCCATAGTGCAGCCTTCTGTCTATGTGACAGCAAAATGGGTGCCAAAATATTTCCTTTATTAACAACAATGCTTCTGGAAACCCGGGATGCAGTACCACTGGGGGCTTCAAAAAATCCACCATTAACTAAGACGTATGAATTTTCGGTACTCGCTTTCGTAGTCGGATAATTATAAACTCCCCCATCTCCATTATAAATGGCTTTAAATTCTAAGTTGCTATTAGCCTTGAGGTCTATTTCTGCATAAACTCCATAGAAAGGAGTGTTATCCGGTAAAGGAGAATTACATTCGTAAAATTTAATTCCTGTAGGCATAGTTTGATTTAAGTCTTCTCTTTCTCTCCAAACCATATCATCAAAACCGGGCTTTTTTACGAGAGAAATTCCTGAAAGTAAGAATGGTGGTTTAGTTCCATCCACACTATTATTTGTTCCTCCGATCCGGTTATTATGTGCAAAGCTGATGGTGTATGAAGAATCTTCTTTGATAGTGTACGAAACAGTATATTTTGTCCAAACATCAAGCATTTGTGCCGCAACAGTTGTTCCCATAGGACGCATGGAAACTGTTAACGGATCAGTAGGGATTCCTCTCCGTTTTTCATCTTCTTCACATCCTTTGGCGCAAAAGTTGATACTTCTGAAATAACCATTTCCTTTGACATAAAATGTAAGTTCGTATTCTCCGGCTCGTAGTTTTACATAAGGGGTTGTAGCGTAGGCTGCATTCCCTTCTGAGCTGCCGTATGTCATTTGAAGAGCGTTATTTCCATTATAGGTTTCTGATGATTTTGAAAAATATCCTCCATAACTTGCTCTGAATCCATACCTATCGGGAACTGTATTTGTGTTTGTCCAATCACTCATATCAAGATTGTCGATATTGATGATGGAATTGGCGTGTGAAAAAAAATTTAGACAAAGACAAAAAATAAGTAGGTAAGTTTTTCTCATGATTTAGCATTTAAGTTATTACAAAGATAAATGCACATCCCGCATAAATATACCCAATTTGCGTTTATTTCCATTTTGTTAAAGATAACTTACAAATTTTGAATATTATTTCTTGTACCAGTAAGGACCGCAATTGGATGCTGAAGGTAGATTCTCAAAAGAAAAATTAAGATTCTCCAAAGCCCCAATCCAATTTTTATTACGTTTGTTACCTGTTATATCGGTCTTGATGTATGATGGTAATTTAACAGAGAATTTTTCCGTAACGGGAAATGAAAAATCTTTTTTCTTGATTGTTTTTATCTCTGTATTAGGAATCTTCTTTCCATCAAAAATAGTGCTATCTTTTAGTATGATCAGATTCTTTTCAAGTTCGATATTTTTTCCTCCTGAATGAATTATTTGCCAGGAATTTGAGTGGGTAGAATATACTAGATTATTGGATATTTTTACATTTTCAGGTAATTCAAAAAGTTTTAATGTTTCTTGAATACAGCCTAAATTAAATGGCAAAGCACAATCTACAAAAGTATTATTACTTACATATACATCGGAAACTTTAAAGTTTTGCAAAATTTCCGGGTTTATATGCGCTGCTATTAATGCTATTGATGCACTATATTCTGTATTTCCTGCTACTTTGTAAAAGAGATTGTTAAATATTTTATGTCCGGCATCGTGAATTTTTACCCCGCATGAGAGCTCTTTGTTGTTTGCAATAAAATAGTTATCGTAAACGTCGTTTCTGGCTCCACAACGCAAGGAAACTCCACCTGCACATTCGAAAAAGTAATTTCTTCTTACAATATTATCGCTTGATTTGACGGAAATAATCTCATTTTCTCCGTCACAATATTCAAAGTAGTTATCTTCTACTATAACAAAGGTGCTTAGCTTTTGGGTTTCTCCGCGAGCAATACGCAGTATTTCTCCTCCGTTGGCTTTATAAGGAGGGCGATGAGCAAAGTAGTTGTGATGTAAGCGATGATGTTCCGGCTGATGATTTTCTTCCAAAGGTTCCACACTCAACATGGTGCCCAAATCTGTTTTCCCTTCAAAATAACAATATTCAATAGTATTATATGTACCATAAAGATCAATCCATTGTTTACGTATTTTCCTGTCGGGATTATTGAAATTGATCATTACGCAGTGCCTGATGGTTGAGTAGTGTGCTGGGGTTTCATTATCGTCTTTAAATTCAATCACATTCTTTTTTGGAGAGTATCCTTCCGTGAAGAACAAACCTGAAACTACCAGGTATTTCCCGGATAATTGTAAGGAGGAAATTCCGCATATAATTGTTTTACCCACTTTTTCTGCATCAAGCACTATGGGTTTAGTTGGTTCCCCGTTGCATTTGAGGACTAATTTTACATTTTCCCAACGACCAGGGGACATGCGTATCGTATCATTGGGTTTAGCTGACTTGACAGCAACGTCAAATTGATTGATGTTAGAAACAAAATGTACTTTTCCTGTAGCGGAATAAACATGATTTACATAGATTGCAAAGATATTGTTCAGTACAAAGACAATAATAAAATATAAAATTTTCATGGATATATTGATTAAGAATATTGATGTTATTATTTTACAATTAATTTTTCGACATGTGATTTATTTCCTGCAGACAACCGTGCCAAATATACTCCCGAAGAAAGGGATTTGATGGAAATCTCTTCTTGGGTTTTTATCTCTTTTGAAAGTACTTTTTTCCCTTCCAAAGAGAAAATTTCTATTAAACAATTATCTGAAGACAGTATTGTATGATCTACATTGATAATGTCGATTGCCGGATTTGGATAAATCGAACAACTTTTTGTTTTTGGAGAAGGAGATTTAATTCCGGTATTGTCGGCTGAAATCCACCAAGGACCACAGTTTGATGCTGATGGCAAATTGTCAAAAGAAAAATTAAGATTTTCTAAAGCTCCTATCCAATTTTCACTACGATTGTCATCGGTTATATCAGTTTTGATGTATGAAGGTAATTCAACAGAGATTTTATCATTTACCGGAAACGAAAAATCTTTTTTTTCGATTATCTTTACTTCTGTGTTGGAAATTTTTGTTCCATCAAAAATAGTGCTGTCTTTTAATACGATTAAATTTTTTTCAAGTTCGATATTTTTTCCTCCTGCATGAATTATCTTCCAGGAATTAGAATGGCTTGAATAGACTAAATTGTTGGATATTTTCACATTTTCCGGTAATTCGAAGAGTTTTAATGTATCTTGAATACAACCTAAATTGAAGGGCAAGGCGCAATCTACAAAAGTATTATTACTTACATTTACATCGAAAACTTTAAAGTTTTGTAAAACGTCCGGGTTTATATGCCCTGCAATCAACGCAATTGATGCGCTATATTCAGTATTTCCTGCTACTTTGTAAAAGAGATTATTAAATATTTTATGTCCGGCATCGTGAATTTTTACCCCGCATGAGAGTTTTTTGTTGTTTGCAATAAAATAATTGTTGTAAACTTCATTACGGACTCCACTGCGTAGAGAGACTCCGCCAGCACACTCGAAAAAATAATTTCTTCGTACAATATTGTCGCTTGATTTGACGGAAATAGTTTCGTTTTCTCCATCGCAATGTTCAAAATAGTTATCTTCTATTATAACAAAAGTACTCAGTTTTTGGGTTTCTCCCCGGGCGATGCGAAGTATTTCTCCTCCGTTAGCGTCATAAGGAGGACGGTGAGCAAAGTAGTTGTGATGTAAGCGATGGTGTTCCGGCTGATGATTTTCTTCTAAAGGTTCTACGCTCAACATGGTGCCCAAATCTGTTTTTCCTTCAAAATAACAATATTCAATGGTATTATAGGTCCCGTAAAGGTCTATCCATTGTTTGCGTATTTTTCTGTCGGGATTATTGAAATTGATCATTACACAGTGCCTGATGGTTGAGTAGTGTGCTGGGGTTCCATTATCGTCTTTAAATTCAATCACATTCTTTTTTGGAGAGTATCCTTCCGTGAAGAACAAACCTGAAACTACCAGGTGTTTCCCGGATAATTGTAAGGAGGAAACTCCACATATAATTGTTTTACCAGGTTTTTCTGCATCAAGCACTATGGGTTTAGTTGGTTCCCCGTTGCATTTGAAGACTAATTTTACATTTTCCCAACGACCAGGGGACATGCGTATCGTATCATTAGGTTTAGCTGACTTAACAGCAACGTCAAATTGATTGATGTTAGAAACAAAATGTACTTTTCCTGTAGCGGAATAAACATGATTTACATGGATTGCAAAGATATTGTTCAGTACAAAGACAATAATAAAATATAAAATTTTCATGCATAGATTGATGTAATTACAGACAAATATAAAATCTACTTGAATGAAAAACAAGTAAAATTGTCCTATCTTAAAGAAATTGGATAATTCTTACATCAAATTTGTACTTTTGTGTTAGAGCCTGTTTAAATTTTATAGAAAAAATAATTTATGATTATCTTCGTCATACCATCGGACGATAAAATTTAAACAGGCTCTAAGAAACAGTTTCTAATTATTTTACAATTAATTTTTCGGTATATGATTTATTTCCGACAGACAATCGTACCAAGTATACTCCCTCGGAAAGAGATTTAATGGAAATTTCTTCTTGTGTTTTTATCTCTTTTGAAAGTGCTTTTTTCCCTTCCAAGGAGAAAATTTCTATTAAACATTTACCTGAAGATAATATTTCCGGATTCACATTGATTACATCGACTGCCGGATTAGGATAAATCAAATAACTTTTTGTTTTTGGAGAAGGTGATTTAATCCCGGTATTTGTGACTGTGTGCCTCCAATCCAATTGTGCCTGATACAGTGATGCAGGTTGAAGTCCAGGGGTATTAGTTCCTTCTTTGTAACCAGTGGGTTTTTTATGAACCCCAAGATCACTTGCTTGTGTAACAAAACAACCAACAGCATAATTTTGTGACGTAGGTGGTTTTTCCAAAGCGATATGACTTCTTGCCCTGAATGGAGTGCTGGCGATCGCTTCCGGAGTATTAAAGTCTGTTCTTACATTACAACTCCATAATACGGAATTGACAGCAGCCCATCCGTGTCCGGATCCTTCTTCCCAGCGGTTGAACAATCCCAAAACTCCAAAGGTTCCCAAAAAATTAGTGGTCATAGGATTGTAATCTTCATAAGTATCAAATAACATTCCTTGCGTCCACATCCGGTGACCTTCACTTCGGGCAGTTGCTCTTTCAACTTTACATTTATATACAACAATTCCGGATACAGTGGATGTTCCATTGGAAACAAAAGCGTGCCTGGAACGGTTTGCGTAACAACTTTTGAATAAAATTAATTGAGAATGAGAAGAAAGGCTGTAATTATACATTCTTTCTCCGGTTCTTTCAGAAATAGGATAAATTGCAAAACAATCTTCAATGGTGATTCTGGTACTCCTCATGGTATGAAAACCTGATTTACCGAAACCTGCCGTTACAGTATTTCTTGCCCAGCAATTTTCAGTATTTTTGAAAAATACACAATTCCAAGCATGTTTTTCATCAGGCTCTGAAGTGCTGTTAATAACTATTCGTAAGTTTTCTACAGCAGATTTTTGTATGGGAGTATGTTCAAAATCCCTATAAATAACACTTTGAGAAAGGCTTTTCTTCAGTGTGTAAAAAACCGGAGCATCTACAGTTATTAATGTTTCCGCACCCTGATGCTCTACTTTTGTTACGTAACGATGGTAATAAATCGGAGCTGTAGAGGTCGTCCAGTTATATTGTGCGGCAAAAGAAGCACCGCCTACTTCTCCATAATTTACGGCTGCTAACCAAGCCTCCGTACAGGGATGGTAAATACAAACAACATCTCCTTCTTTGTAATTTTCATTACGCATAATACGAACGGTATAAGCTCCAACTGGAACAATATCATCCAAGATATTTTCTTCATCTTTTTTATCGGTTGTCCAATTTCCACTTTCTTTTCCAATCATCAGCACATTCCTTTGCGTATCGTATCCATCCGGATCTCTGTACCAATCATATATAATGGCAGAGTTTTCCGGATTTTCGTCATTACCTTCTCCGCGGAGAACAATTCCATCAAAAGGAATATTAATCGGCCCCATTACAGGATACAACCCTTTTTTTAGCAATAAAGCACCTCTGATACCATTTACATCCAAAGGCATAGCCCCAACTTCGTTGATTGCTTTCTGGATATGTACAGTATTGTCTCCCTCAATAGGAGAAATTTCTTTGACCACAGGGACAAAAGGAATCTCTTCGTCTCCATTTTTATATCCTGCATGACTGAAATTAGGAATCTTAAATCCATCAGCATCGGGACGATAGGTTAATTCTCCTTCTTCATTGATCTTTACCAAATCGGATTGCCATTTATCTTGGGTTTCCGGAATCGGTATAGGTCCTAAGTTTAAATTAGGCATCGGCCATCGTTGTTGGTATGCAGGGATGTTGCTATTGGCTAATTTAAGTACAATATCTGCCATCAATAATTCAGGAGTTTGACTGGTATTTGCAGCATCATAATTGTTATGTGCAAACACCACACGGTATTCATCTTTTACTGAAACCATGTAGTAGAGGGAATAACGTGTCCATCCCGGAATATCTGTGCAAGAAGATAAAGGAGTTCCTGTCAATACATATTCCGATGGGTTTTTAGTCGTAAGAGCTTCTGCCCCCATTCTAGCTAAGTTTACTGTGCGGAAATAGCCTTTGCTTTTCAGGTAAAATGATAATTCATATACTCCCGGTTCCAGTGGAATAAATGTCAAAGTTGAAAAAGACCTTGCACTTCCGGAACTTGAATTTTTGTAATTCATTTTCAAGGCATTTTTTCCATTATATGTTTCTGTTGCTTTGGAAAAATAGTTGGCAACATTCGTTTCTCCTGCACCTAATAAGAAAAGAACAGGGACATTATCATAAGTTCCACCTGTTTGATTCCAAAGGCTCATATCTCCATTAGGAATAAGATTATCGGAAGAAGAAGATGTTTCTTTAGAAGTTACCCGGACATCGTCAATGTAAAAAGCAATTGCTCCTGATCCGGCGACGGATCTTTCCATAAATAAACGAACTCGTACCGACGGATCTGTTATGTTTAGCTCATATTTTTTTTCAACCCAGGAATCAGTCAGTTCCGAAGAAAGAATAGTAGCTTTAGTGATCCAATCAGCATCGGAAATCCTTTTGTATTGTACTTTAAGTGTTGAATTTTGTGAACCTAAAGGATATTTCTTCACCCAGAAAGAAACAGTATCTGCTCCGTATGCTAAATATGGGGTTAACACATAAGCATTATCAACGGAAGTAAGCGCCCTGACACAATAATCTCCCCAATAACTTCCATGACTTTCGTTTTTATCGCGGGTAAATAAACCTGAGGATTCATATCCTGTTTTGGATGAGGTAGAAGAATGAAAATATATTCCGGAGATGAAATCTTTCGTTTTTACGAAAGTCACGGTGTAATCTTTCACATCTCCGTTTTGTGCGGTGACGGAAACTACGGCTTGAGTTTTCCCTTCTTCCGTAATAGATGGAGCGTTGGTAATATTTACCGATGCCCCGGAATGATTTTTTTCAGCGGTAATAGCAGGGACTTCCCCGTCATAGTTGAAAGAGAGTTCTACAACATAATTTGTTACGGAAGGATTGAATCCCGGTACAGATTCCGGAGTGGCTCCGGTATAGTTGTCTGTGTAATTATGTGCTCCTAACCTAAGGCTTTTAAGAGTATTATCACTCGAAGGATCTGCTGCAAATGTTTTGAATAAAGCAGCAAATAGAAGAACTGAAAATGTGGTAAAAATCTTTGTCTTCATGATAATTAATTTAGTATTATAAAATGATAAATTTAGCGCTATATAATTTATTAGATGTCAATATTCTTACCAAATAAATCCCTCTTGAAAACGATGATACAGAAATTTTTTCTCCTTGGTTTACCTGAGTAGAAAGTATTTTTTTCCCTTCTGAAGAGAAGATTTCTAATAAACATTCACCTGAAGATAATATTTCTGGATTCACATTGATTACATCGACTGCCGGATTAGGATAAATTAAATGGCCTTTTGTTTCCAAAGAAGGAGTTTTAATTCCGGTGTTGTCAGCTGAATGCCTCCAATCCAATTGTGCTTGATACAATGATGCAGGTTGTAGCCCGGGTTTATTGGTTCCTTCTTTGTATCCAGTGGTTTTTCTATAAACTCCAAGATCACTTGCTTGTGTAACAAAACAACCGATAGCATAATTTTGTGATGTAGGAGGTTTTTCCAAAGCAATATGACTTCTTGTTTTGTTTGGGGTACTTAACTTTGCCTCAGGGGTGTCAAAATCTGTTCTTACATTGCAACTCCATAATACAGAATTAGCAGTAGCCCAGCCATGTCCGGATCCCGCTTGCCAACGATTGAATAATCCCAATACTCCAATGGTACCACCCATAGATTTGGTTGTAGGATTATAGTCTTCATAACTGTCATATAACATTCCTTGTGTCCACATCCGGTGACCTTCGCTTCGGGCGGTGGCCCCTTCTGTTTTACATTTGTAAATTACGATTCCTGATACGGTAGATGTTCCATTGGAAACAAAAGCGTGCCTGGAACGGTTTGCATAACAATTTTTAAATAAGATCAGTTGTGAATAAGAAGAGAGGTTGTAATTGTACATTCTTTCTCCGACACGTTGTGCAATGGGGAAAATTGCTTTGCAATCTTCAATGGTGATTCTGGTACTTCTCATGGTATGAAAACCTGATTTGCCAAAACCTGCCGTTACGGTATTTCTTGCCCAACAATTTTCTGTGTTTTTGAAAAATACACAATTCCATGCATGGCTTTCGTCGGGTTCAGCTGTACTGTTAATAACAATTCGCAGATTTTCTACAGCAGACTTCTGTATCGGAGTATGTGCAAAATCTCTAAAAAGAACACTCTGAGAAAGACTTTTTCTCAGTGTATAGAAAACAGGAGCATCTACAGTTACTAATGTTTCCGCACCTTGATGTTTTACTTTTGTTATATAACGATGGTAATAAATCGGAGCTGTAGAGGTCGTCCATTTGAATTGTTCAACGAAAGAGGCGTCTCCTACTTCTCCGTAATTTACAGCAGCTAACCAGGCTTCTGTACAGGGATGGTAAATACAAACCACATCTCCCACTTTGTAATTTTCATTACGCGCAATACGAACGGTATAAGCTCCAACCGGAACAATATCATCCAAGATATTTTCTTCATCTTTTTTGTCTGTTACCCAGTTTCCGCTTTCTTTTCCAATAATCAGTACGTCTCGTTGAACCCCATAGCCATCCGGATCTCTATACCAATCGTAAATAATAGTAGAGTTTTGTGGATTTTCATCATTTCCTTCTCCCCGGATAACTACTCCATCGAAAGGAACCCGAAGAGGCCCCATTACAGGGTATAATCCTTTTTTTAGCAGTAAAGTTCCCCGGATGCCATTTGCATCTAAAGGCATAGCTCCGACTTCATTGATCGCTTTTTGGATATGTATGGTATTATCTCCATCAACCGGAGAAATTTCTTTAACAACTGGGACAAAAGGAATCTCTTCGTCACCATTCTTATACCCTGCATGGCTGAAGTTGGGAAGGATAAATCCATCAGCATCGGGATGATAAGTTAATTTTCCTTCTTCATTGATTTTTACCAAATCGGATTGCCATTTATCTTGGGTTTCCGGAATCGGTATGGGCCCTAAATTCAAATTGGGCATCGGCCATCGTTGTTGATATGCCGGAATGTTACCATTAACTGTTTTGAGTACAATGTCTGCCATAAATAATTCAGGAGTTTCATTGGGATTTTCAACATCATAATTGTTATGTGTAAATACTATACGATATTCATCTTTCACTGAAACCAAGTAATAAATTTTATAAAGTGTCCAATCTGGAATATTTGTACAGGAGGAGAATGGAGTGCCTGTCAATACATAATCTGATTGGTTTTTTGTTGTTGGAGTTTCGGCTCCTGTTCTTGCTAAATTCACTGTACGAAAATAACCTTTGCCTTTCAAATAAAATGATAATTCATACAAACCTGGTTCTAAAGGAATGTGTGTCAATGTTGAGAACGATTTTGCACTTCCGGAACCTGAATTTTTGTAATTCATTTTTAAGGCGTTTTTTCCATTGTATGTTTCTGTTGCTTTGGAAAAATAGTTGGCGACATTGCTTTCTCCGGCACCTAATAAGAAAAGCACAGGAACATTGTTATAAGTTCCACCTGTTTGATCCCATAAACTCATATCTCCATTGGGAACAAGATTCTCTGATGAAGATGTTTGATTGGAGGTTATCCTAATATCATCAATGTAAAAAGCAATTACTCCAGATCCGGCAACAGTTCTTTCCATATATAGACGGACCCTTACTGAAGGATCCGTAATGTTCAGGTCGTATGTTTTTTCAACCCAGGAATCTGTTAGTTCCGAAGAGAGAATAGTTGCTTTAGTGATCCAATCGGTATCGGAAACTTTTTTGTATTGTACTTTAAGAGTTGAATTTTGTGCGGCTAATGAATATTTTTTTATCCAAAAAGAAACTTTTTTTGCTCCGTAAGCTAAATAAGAAGTTAGTACATAAGCATTATCAACAGAAGTAAGTGCTCTGACGGAAAAATCACCCCAATAACTACCATGGCTTTGGCTTTTATCCCTGGTAAATAAACCTGATGATTCATAACCTGTTTTGGATGAGCCGGAAGAATGAAAATATATTCCGGAGATAAAGTCTTTGGTTTTTACAAAGGTTAAAGTGTAATTCTTCACCTCTCCGTTTTGTGCAGTGACGGAAACTACAGCTTGGGTCTTTCCTCCCTCTGTAATAGATTGAGCATTAGTAATACTTATAGAAGCTCCGGAATGATTTTTTTCTGCGGTAATAGCAGGGACTTCCCCGTCATAATTGAAAGAAAGTTCTACAACATAATCTGTTACGGAAGGATTGAATCCCGGTACAGATTCCGGAGTGGCTCCGGTGTAATTATCTGTATAGTCATGTGCTCCTAGCTTAAGGCTTTTGAGCGTATTATCATTT
>JAVBMM010000130.1:0-8666 GCA_031552425.1 Bacteroidales bacterium
AAAAATATTATGGAGAAACAAAACCTGCATGGACAATGGTTTTTGTAGGATTAGCCGTCCTTTCTCTCTTGTTTCTTGTTTATCACAGTCAGGTGCTTCCTCATCCTCAAAATGATCGTTCAGAGGTAAATGAAAAACGTGATTTTGCAGGAAATTTTATACAAGCAATTCTTTCATTCTTTAAAAAAGAAAATATAGTGCCTGCATTACTTTTTATTTTGTTTTTTAGATTCGGGGAAGCACAATTGATGAAATTGGCATCGGTTTTTCTTTTGGATAAAAGAGACTTCGGCGGACTAGGATTGGATACGGCACAAGTTGGAATGATATATGGGACTATAGGTTTGATAGCCTTAATGTCAGGAGGTATTTTAGGTGGTATATGTATTTCGCGGAAAGGGTTTAAATATTGGTTATGGCCGATGGCATTGATTCTTAATATTCCTCATTTAGCTTATGTATATCTTGCCGTTTGTCAGCCGGAAAATTTATTTATGATAGGTTCATGCGTAGCGCTTGAACAATTTGGATATGGCTTTGGACTTACGGCTTACATGTTTTATATGATTTATTTTTGTGAAGGTTCTCAAAAGACTACTCATTACGCCATTGCAACTGGATTTATGGCATTGGGAATGATGCTTCCGGGAATGATTTCCGGAAAAATTCAAACACTTATCGGGTATGATAATTTCTTTATTTGGGTTTTGATATGTGGTATTCCCGGCCTATTATGCTTACGTTTCCTGAAAGTTAAATAAATCATTTCCGTTCTTTCATGGAAAGTTGTATCCTTCTACGTTCCAAATCAATAGATAATACTCGCACTTTTACATGCTGATGAACAGATACGACTTCTGTCGGATCAGAAACAAATCTATCAGCTAATTCCGAAATGTGTACCAAACCGTTTTCTTTAATGCCTATATCAACAAAACAACCAAAATTAGTAATGTTATTTACAATTCCTGGTAATTCCATTCCTTCCCTCAAGTCTGCTATAGTCTTGATTGTTTTGTCAAATTCAAGTACTTGAATATGTTTGCGAGGGTCTAGTCCCGGTTTGTCTAACTCTTCCATAATGTCTTTCAGGGTGGGCATTCCGGTTTTTTCCGTAATATATTTTTCCAGGTGAAGATTATTTTTTAACGTCTTATTGGAAACCAATTCGGAAACCTTACAGGACAAATCTTTTGCCATGGTCTCTACGATATGATAACTTTCCGGATGTACGGCAGAATTATCCAACGGGTTTTCCGCTTGTGGAATCCGTAGAAAACCAGCACATTGTTCAAATGCTTTGTTACCCATTCTTGGAACTTTCAATAAATCTTTCCGGCTTGTGAAAGGCCCGTTCTCAGTCCGGTAGTTCACAATATTTTCCGCTAAAGTAGGCCCTAAACCTGAAATATATGTCAACAAGTATTTACTTGCAGTATTGATATTTACCCCAACCAAGTTTACACAATTTTCTACGGTTTGGTCTAATGATTTTTTCAATTTTGTTTGATCCACATCATGTTGATATTGACCTACTCCGATTGATTTGGGATCAATTTTTACTAATTCAGCTAATGGATCCAATAATCTTCTTCCAATGCTCACGGCTCCTCTTACCGTTACATCGTAATCCGGAAATTCCTCACGGGCAATTTTGGATGCAGAATATATGGATGCTCCATTTTCACTGACAACAAATACTTGGACTTTTTTATCATACCGGAGATTGGTAATAAATTCTTCGGTTTCCCTACTGGCTGTTCCATTACCGATGGCAATAGCATCTATATCGTAAGAACTGACTAAAGAAACAACTTTTGCTCCGGCCTTGCCTTTTTCATTTTGAGGAGGATGGGGGTATATAGTTTCGTTGTGTAATAAGACTCCTTGTGCATCCAAACAAACTAATTTACAACCTGTACGATATCCGGGATCTACTCCTAATACTCGCTTTTGTCCCAATGGGGGAGCTAATAATAATTGGCGTAGGTTTTCAATGAAAACCTTAATGGCTTCTGTGTCGGCTTTTTCTTTGGAAATAGCAGCGAATTCAGTTTCTATAGAAGGTTTTAACAAGCGTTTGTAAGCATCTTTTACAGCTTCTTCCACTTGTTCGGATGCAGCGGTATATCCTTTGATATATCTTTTATTCAGGGAAGTGATGCAATGCTCATCTTCAGGAGATATATTAACCCGTAGAAAACCTTCTGTTTCTCCTCTTCTTACGGCTAAAAGTCGATGGGATGAACAACGTTTGAGCATTTCACTAAAATCGAAATAATCCCGGTATTTATCTCCTTCGCTTTCTTTCCCTTTGATGACTCTGGAAGATATGATGGCTTCTCTGTCAAATAAGTTACGAACAATATTCCGTGCAGCTTCGTCTTCGTTGATCCATTCGGCAATAATATCCCTGACTCCTTGCAAGGCTTCATCCTCAGAAGAAACTTCTTCACTCAAAAAGGAAGAGGCTCGATTGATGACATTTCTTTCTTGTTGTGCCATTATAATTTTGGCTAAAGGTTCCAGACCTTTTTTACGTGCCATTTCTGCACGGGTTTGACGCTTGGGTTTATATGGTAAATAAATATCTTCTAATTCGGTAGCATCCCAACATTTCTCGATCCGATCTTTGAGTTCAGGTGTCAATTTCTCCTGATCTTCTATAGATTTTAAAACAGTTTCTTTACGCTTGGAAAGTTCTTTGAGTTTTTCGTAAGCATCACGTATAACCTCAATTTGAATCTCATTAAGTCCTCCGGTTGCTTCTTTCCGGTAACGACTGATAAATGGTATAGTAGTTCCATCATCCAATAAAGCAATGGTTTTCTCTATCTGTCTTTCGTTGATGTTGGTCGTTCGGGAAATAATACTTGCGTAAATCATTGATATAAATTATATTGAATTTGACTTGCAAATATAATGCTTTCCCGTAAAAACATTATATTTGTGCTCTGAAAACTAAAATATTAAATTAAATGTTGACTGTAGAAAAAATAGGTGGAACTTCCATGTCTCAATTCGGAGATTGTCTGAAAAATATTATTATAGGCGAACATACTCAAGAAAATATGTATAATCGTATTTTCGTTGTTTCGGCATATAATAATGTAACTAATTGGCTATTAGAACATAAGAAAACAGGAGAGCCGGGAGTTTATGCTAAATTTTTACACAATCAAGATTATAGTAAGGCATTAGATGATTTATATATCCGTTTGCTCGAAATCAATAAAGAGTTTGAAGTAATAGGACTTGATTTGAATGAAGCGAAAAATTTCTTGCAATACCGCATGGAACAGGCTAAAACGTATTTAAGTTCTATGTATCAGGTAATAGCATCAGGCTATGTAGAAAGGAGTAATATATACTTGGCTGCTCGTGAAATTTTAGCTTCTTTGGGAGAGGCCCATTCTGCATGGAACTCGGTTAATATTTTGAAAAATAATGGAATCAATGCGACATTTATAGATCTTTGTGGTTTTAACGATAGTGAACCTCTAACTATAGATGAACGCATCCATAAAGCCTTCAAGGGAATTAATTTCTCGAGAACACTATGTGTGGCAACCGGATATACAAAAGGGATAGAAGGTATCATGCGTGCTTTTGACCGTGGATATTCGGAAGTGACTTTTTGTAAAATAGCAGTAGATGTGAAAGCTGATGAGGCAATCATACATAAAGAGTTTCATTTATCAAGTGCAGATCCTAAGCTGGTGGGTGTGGAAAAATCTATTCCTGTCGGGCGTACCAATTTTATTATTGCAGATCAATTGGCTGATATAGGTATGGAAGCTATTCATCCGAAAGCTGCAAAACCGCTGGAATTATCCGGAATCAATATCAGGATTAAAAATACATTCGAACCGAATCATCCGGGGACTTTGATATCAAAAAAATATGTATCTCCGGAACCTAAAGTGGAAATTGTTTCTGGAACAGATAAAGTAGTTGCTTTCGAAGTTCATGATCCGATGATGGTTGGAGAAGTAGGTTATGATTTAAGAATCATGCAGGTGTTGCAAAAACATCATATCAGTTATATTCTGAAGTCAACGAATGCTAATAGTATTACGATGGTTGCATGGGACAATGATAAGGTAACCAACATGATAGAGGAGTTGAAAGATTCGTTTTATCAGGTTACGGTTAAAAAAGTAGCTATTGTTTGTGCAATGGGAACTAATATAGCGCATCCCGGCTTTTTATATGCTGCAGCAAAGGCTTTGGGTGATAATAACATCAATATAGAATGCTTCGGACAATCCATGCGTCAGGTAAATATGCAATTTGTAATTGAAAGAAATGATTATTCAAAAGCGGTTATCGCATTAAACGAAGCCCTTTGTTGTAAATAATTTTTGTTATGGATTTTAATATCACGGCCTTGTTTAGCGCTTTTTTGGTTCTATTTGCCGTTATTGATATTGTAGGATCTATTCCGGTTATCATAGGTTTGAAAAGTAAGAACAGGCAAGTTGATCCCGAAAAAGCCGCCCTTTATTCTATAATTATCATGTTGATATTTTATTTTGTAGGAGATTGGGTGCTTGGCCTGTTTGGTGTTGATAAAAGTTCTTTTGCCGTTGCCGGATCTTTAGTTATTTTTGTTGTAGCCATTGAGTTGACATTTGGAATAGAAATCTTTAAGCATGACGGGCCAGGAGAAAATGCTACAATTGTCCCTGTTGTCTTTCCATTAATTGCAGGGCCAGGAGTATTTACAACATTATTATCCATTCGTGCAGAATATAATACCCTGACAATCTTACTTGCATTATTATTAAATACAATTATTGTGTATTTAGTATTAAAGAAAGTACATGTAATAGAAAAATTCTTTGGAGCCGGAGGAATCTATGTGTTACGTAAATTTTTCGGAGTAATTCTACTCGCTATTGCTGTGAAATTATTTGCAGGAAATATTACTGCTTTATTGGAGTCTTTTTAGAGCCTGTTTAATATTTATTATTCTTTTCTGACTAATGCTACATATAATTGTAGAGCTGATGAAATAAACAGGCAAAGAAGCCATTCCCTTTGATGTTTAAACATCAGATAAGAAGAAGCAATAAGCAAAAGTCCTGCAAATACTAAATAACCATGAAGCCTGATTAATCTTTTTTCTGTTCCCTTATATGGAGTAGTCATATAATAAAGAGCAACTCCAGCGCTTCCTACTGCATATAAATATGGAATAAAATCCCATTTAAAAGAATATAAAATAGCAGAAACGACTAATAGTATGGCAGAAATATAGAATAAATAATTTTTAAATCGACTATTCACAATGAAGTTTAAATTAAGGAGTAATGATGTATAATTCTTCGTCGTTTTTTGTCATTAGGAATTGTTCCCGGGCAAAACGTTCCAAACTTTCATTATCCATATGAAGGCTATTCAGTTTATCTTTGTTTTCCTTTACCTTGTTTTGGTATATCTTGATATCCGATTTTAATTCGTTGATTTTTTTATAATATTGGAAATGTTTGTAAAAAGTACTATCTCCGATGAATCCGATCATCACAAAAAAAATGAAGATTGTCAAATAATACTTATTGATCCTTCCTCTGAACTTTTCGAATAAATTTGTAATAAACAGCATTATATCAGAAAATTTGGAACAAATGTACAGGAAATAAATTGAAATTAAAAATTAATTTTTGCTCTCCGTTTATTCACCAAAAAAATGTACCTTTGTTTCGTTTTGAACGAAACGGTTTAGTATGGACAATTATATTGTATCAGCAAGGAAATATAGACCTTCTACATTTCAATCGGTAGTTGGACAGAAGTCGTTGACTACTACCTTGAAAAATGCCATTATGAACAATAAATTGGCTCATGCTTATTTGTTCTGCGGACCAAGGGGTGTCGGGAAAACTACTTGTGCCCGAATTTTTGCTAAAACAATTAATTGTCTTAACCCAACTGCTGACGGAGAAGCTTGTAATGTTTGCGAATCATGTGTCTCATTTAACGAACAACGTTCATACAATATTCATGAATTAGATGCTGCTTCTAATAATTCTGTAGATGATATCCGGTCTTTAATCGAACAAGTTCGTATTCCTCCACAAATAGGAAAGTATAAGGTATATATCATTGATGAAGTACACATGTTGTCTTCAGCAGCATTCAATGCCTTCCTTAAAACATTGGAGGAACCTCCCCACCATGCTGTCTTTGTTTTGGCAACTACAGAAAAACATAAAATATTACCAACCATTCTTTCCCGTTGTCAAATTTATGATTTCAGCAGAATTAGCATTAATGATACTGTTGAACATTTGCAGTATGTAGCAAAGATGGAGAATGTAACAGCAGAACCGGAAGCTTTGAACATCATTGCACAAAAAGCAGATGGAGGAATGCGTGATGCCCTTTCCATATTTGATCAGGTAGTTAGTTATACAGGAGGAAATGTTACATACCAAGCAGTTATCGATAATCTGAATGTATTAGATTACGAATATTATTTTAAGCTAACAGATGCCATTTTAATAGGTAATGTAGCCGGAAGTTTGTTGATATTGAATGAAATATTGAATAAAGGATTTGAAGGACAGCATATTATTTCCGGATTGGCAAGTCATCTTAGGGATTTAATGGTATGCAAGGATGAACAAACAATTGTTTTGTTTGAAGTTGGAGATGTTGTCAAACAAAAATATTTGGATTTCTCAGGTCGTTGTACGAATGATTTTTTATATAAAGCATTGGAATGGACCAACGATTGTGACCTGAACTACCGGCAAAGTAAAAATAAGCGCCTGTTGATGGAGATTTTACTTATCCGGCTTTGCCAATTGAATACTAGTCCCGCACAAGCGCAGGATGATAAAAAAAAAATAACTCTTAACTCGATATCTTCTCCGGAAAAGAAAACAGAAAATACCCTTTCTGTAGATAAAAAAAATATAGATGAAAAGGAGTCATCTGTTAAATCTTCCTCTTCATCTCAAAATCCATTACTCCCCTCTACTGAAGAAAAAGAATCACAAATACCTAAAATTCCTGTAATCCGGAAAAGGCCAGGTTTGTCACTGAAAACTTCTCAGGAAGAAGAAAAAAAACAAGTTGCTCATTCTCAAGTTGAACAATCTAAAGAGCCAAATCAACAATCAACATATACACAAGAGGACTTGAATGCCTATTGGATTGAATGTGCTGACCAATATATAAATACAAATGTAAGGTTACAAGTCATCATGCGTAACGCAATACTTCAAGAAACTCAGAATAAAGATTTTTTTGAAGTATCTGTATATAATCAGGAAGAAGAGCAATTACTTAATACTCATATCAGTGGAATTGTTAATTTCTTGCGCTTAAAGTTGAAAAATTCGGAAATAGAAATGACTGTCCGGATTGATAAAGAAAACAAAAAACAACTGGCATATACAGATAAAGAGAAATATCAACAGATGTCTGATAAGAATCCGAATTTAGCTGCTTTAGTGAGAGAATTTCGATTGAAATTAGATTAGCTTAATGGATAATTAATGGTGGAACTTGTGTTTTGAGTGGAGAAATTTCTAAAGGAGGTGTATCTTCTTCTGGTATTATTCTTTTGGCAGTAATGTAGCGGGTGTCATAATAAGGTTTTTTACTTTCTGTAACAGTGACTCCTAGTTTGATGGAAGCGTGTATAAAGGAAAAATTTCCTTCATTGTCTGCATCGACAACAATTCCTACATGTCTTACACGATCTTGTTTTGCATTTTTTCCTTTGAAAAAGACCAAATCACCGGGTTTAAGTTCTGTCCGGTTAATTTCCATTCCATTTTGAGCAGCTTGAGCTGCAGCTGTTCTTTCAAGGTAATATCCGAAATACTTGTAGACGAACCCCGCAAAACCGGAACAATCAAAAGCTTTTGTTCCACAAGCGCCTAATCTGTAAGGAGTTTTTAGATATTGATGTGCGAAATTGATTAAAGAATCAGGAGAACAAGAGGTATTTATTGTGTATTTATTGTGAAATATCATATTGGATTTATCAATATTTGCAGTCATTTGCCCGAACATTATAGTGCTCAAAGACAAGCAAAAAAAGATAAATATGTATTTCAGACAATTCATTTTATACAACGGCTCTAGTCTTTACATTTTCTAAGATTCCTAATTGGTTGAAACATTTTTCGATCTTTTCCATGGCGTAATTCAACTGGTCGAAAGTATGTGTAGCCATTAATGAAAAACGAATCAGCGTATCAGAAGATGCGACAGCCGGAGATACTACCGGATTAACAAATATTCCTTCTTCAAAAAGCATCTTGGTAATCAAGAATGTTTTATCATTATCCCGTATGTAGAGAGGAATGATAGGAGTGGATGTGTGCCCTATTTCACAACCCATATTGCGGAATCCTTTCAAAGCATAGTGGGTGAGTTTCCATAGGTTTTCAATTCTTTCCGGTTCGCTGATCATGATATCTAAAGCTGCATTTGCGGCTGCCGTAGCTGCCGGCGTATTACTTGCACTGAAAATATAGGAACGGGAATTATGTCGTAAATAATTAATCACTTCGTTACTTCCGGCAATAAATCCACCTATGGAGGCTAACGATTTACTAAAAGTTCCCATGATAAGATCAACATTGTCAGTGACACCGAAATGATCACATGTTCCACGTCCATGCTTGCCTAATACACCTAATCCA
>JAVBMM010000093.1:0-5110 GCA_031552425.1 Bacteroidales bacterium
TTTTTTCCAAAATATTTAACTATTTTTCTTTATATTTCATACATCTATTACTTTTGTCTTCAATGAAAAAAACAAAACGACCGGATTCGTGCCATTTTTGAAGACAGGGGAGATAAAATTACATTTACTCCTGTTTTCCAAACTATCCATGCAGGTTTTTTCGATCAAACATTAAAAATTTGTCTTTTCACAGATCATCAGTTATTCGATCGTTTTCACAAATATAATTTACGTTCAGACAAAGCAAGATATGGAAAAATATCCCTTTCCCTCAAAGAATTGAATCAATTCCAAATCGGAGATTATATTGTCCACATCGACCATGGGATAGCCCGCTTCGGAGGATTAGTCCGCACGGAAATAAATGGAAAAATGCAAGAAGTCATCAAATTGACTTTTTTAAATAATGATATTATCTTCGTCAACATCCATTCATTACACAAATTATCCAAATACAAAGGGAAAGATGGAGCTCCTCCAAAACTAAACAAACTAGGTTCAGGTGCTTGGGAAAATATCAAAGAAAGAACCAAAAAGAAAGTAAAAGATATTGCCAGAGATTTAATTCTCCTGTATTCCAAACGTAAAGAAGAAAAAGGCTTCGCTTTTTCTCCGGACTCTTATCTTCAACAAGAATTGGAAGCTTCTTTTATTTATGAAGATACTCCCGACCAATTGAAAGCAACCGAAGATGTCAAATATGACATGGAAAAATCCATTCCTATGGACAGGTTAATATGTGGCGATGTCGGATTTGGGAAAACCGAAGTAGCCATACGAGCTGCATTCAAGGCTGTTGCTGACAATAAACAAGTAGCAATATTGGTTCCAACAACCATATTGGCGTATCAGCATTACCAAACTTTCAAAGAAAGGCTAGCTGATTTTCCATGCACAATAGATTATATATCCAGGGCAAAAAAACCGGGAGAGACAAAAGAATTGCTCAAAAAATTAGAAGATGGAAAAATTGATATTCTTATCGGGACTCATCGACTAACGAGTAATGATGTAAAATTCAAGGATTTAGGATTATTAATCATTGATGAAGAACAAAAATTCGGGGTAGCAGTAAAAGAAAAATTAAAACAAACCAAAGTCAATGTTGACACTTTAACCTTGAGTGCGACACCTATTCCCAGGACATTGCAATTCAGTTTGATGGGCGCAAGGGATCTTTCTTCCATCGTTACCCCTCCCGCCAATCGTTATCCGATACAGACAGAGGTACATCGTTTCGGAGACGATATTATCCGTGAAGCCATTAACTTTGAACTAAGCAGAAATGGACAAGTTTTCATTATCAATAACCGGATACAAAACATTTACGACTTAGAGACAACAGTAAAACGATTAGTTCCGGATGCAAGAATCATTGTTGGACATGCTCAGATGGATCCTCATAAATTAGAAGAAATCATTTCTGATTTTGCCCATCATGAATATGATGTATTGATCGCAACATCTATCATTGAAAACGGTTTGGATATTCCAAATGCTAATACCATTATCGTAAATGATGCACAAAATTTCGGATTAAGCGATTTACACCAATTGCGAGGAAGAGTAGGAAGAAGTAATAAAAAAGCTTTCTGTTATTTACTTGCTCCTCCGATGCACACTCTAACCACCGAAGCCCGCAGACGTTTACAGGCCATAGAAAATCTTTCTGAATTAGGAAGTGGCATTCATATTGCCATGCAAGATTTGGATATCCGAGGAGCAGGAAACCTGTTAGGAGGAGAACAAAGCGGTTTTATTGCCGACCTAGGTTATGAAACCTATCAAAAAATTCTAGAAGAAGCTGTTTCCGAGTTGAAAAATGAAGAATTCAGCGACCTATATAAAGAAGAAAAACAATCCGGCAAGGAAGAAATATATGTAAAAGAAACAATTATTGACAGCGATTTGGAATTGTCATTTCCGGCTTCTTATATTCCCAATGATTCTGAGAGAATTTCTTTATATCGTGAATTGGATAATATGTCTAAAGAAAATGATATTTTAAATTTCACATCCAAATTGGAAGATCGTTTCGGAAAAATCCCCCATCAAGGAAAAGAATTGATACGTGTAGTCAGGCTCAAAAGAATTGCCCAAAAATTAGGAATAGAAAAACTCGTTTTGAAAAGCGGAAGAATGAATCTTTACTTAATTAACGATGCAGAATCTGCTTATTATCAAAGTGAAACTTTTGACAAAGTACTTACGTTCGTACAAAACAACTATAAGCGTTGTCAATTAAAAGAAGTCAATAATAAACGTTTGATTAGCGTTTCCAACGTAGAAAACGTGGAGACTGCCTGTGCTATCATGGAAGAAATTGAAGGAACTCATTGATTAAATACTTCTAATTGATCCATATATTCCCGTGTATTACACAATCTGGGAATTTTATGTTGCCCTCCTAATTTCCCTTTTTGCTCGAGCCAATCATAAAACAAGTTTTTCCGGGCAACTATAATTTCCGGCATTTCTAAAGTCATGTTTTTATAACGCTTAGCCTCATAATCGGAATTAAGTGATTTTAATGTATCATCCAATGTTTTCGTAAACAATTCCAAATTTTTCGGAACTTGTTCAAATTCAATCAGCCATTGATGTTTCCCTTTGGAAGAAGAAGACATATAAACAGGAGCTGCAGTATATTCCCGGACTTTCACATCAAGCATTTCACATGTTTTTTCCAAAGCTCTTTCCGCATTATCTACCATCAACTCCTCTCCAAAAGCATTGATAAAATGTTTTGTCCTTCCGGTAATCAGTATTTTATAAGGAGATTTACTTGTAAAACGGACTGTATCTCCGATCTTGTATCTCCAAAGCCCACTTGAAGTCGTAATAATCATGGCATAATTCCGATCCGTTTCCACATCTTGTAAACGATAAACTTTAGGAAATTCTGCATCTATTTCCTCTAAAGGAATAAATTCATAAAAGATACCATAATCAAGCAAGAGCAACATGGATGGATCACCCCAATTATCCTGCAAGGAAAAAAAACCTTCGGAAGCATTATACGTTTCCATGTAATGCATTTTTTCTGAAGGAATTAAAGTTCTATATTGTTCTCTATAAGGAGCAAAGCTAATACCTCCATGAAAAAACACTTCCAAATTAGGCCATATTTCTGTTAAATATTGTTTGCCTGTTTTTTCCAATACTTTTTTGATTAAAACAAGGAACCAAGAAGGAACTCCCGAAAGGTTAGTTACATTTTCATGAATTGTATCATTACAAATGGCCTCCAACTTAGCTTCCCATTCGTCCATCAAAATAATTTTCTTCCCAGGAGTGCGAAACATATTTACCAACGGATTGATATTTTCTATCAATACGGCAGACAAATCTCCCACTTTAATATGTTTATTATAGATAGTAGGTTTACTACTTCCCCCCAACACCAAAGCCTTTCCGGAGAAGATGCGGCTATTCAGATTATTATTCAAATAAGTAGCAACCGTATCCATGCCGCCTCTGTAATGACACTCTTTCAATGCCTGTTCACTTACCGGGAGAAATTTACTTTTATCATTAGTTGTACCGGAAGACTTTGCAAACCATTTGATTTTTCCAGGCCATAAAACATTTTGTTCTCCCAACATCATCCTGTTTACAAAAGTCTTAACCTCTTCATAACTTTGTATGGGCAACCGTTGAGCAAACTCCTCATAAGTATGAATAGAAGAAAAATCGTATAATTTTCCCCATTCTGTGTTAGTAGCTGTTTTAATCAACATTTTCAGCTGATTTGTTTGAATTTCCTCCGAATTTTTATCGTACGAATCCAAACATTTCAGTCTTTGATTAAACAAATACAAAGCGAACTTATCTATACTCATTTTGCTCATACCGCAAATGTACATAATAATTTCAGTCCGACAAACCTTTCCAAGTGAATGTCACTGCGCTCCCTTTAGGTTCTTTTTCAAAACGATCAATAAGATTTTAAATATTGTTTATATTTCATTATATTTGCACACAATTTGCAAATGTGATTAATGATACAAAAGTATCCTTCTGTTTTACTGGAAAATGCAGTGAATGAGTTTTCTAAGTTGCCGGGTATCGGAAGAAAAACGGCATTGAGATTAGTCCTTCATCTACTGAAAAGGACTCCGAAGGAAGTTGAAAATTTCGGGCAATCTATCATCCAACTTAGAAACGAAATCAAATATTGCCGGATATGTCATAACATTTGCGATGAAGATATTTGCCATATATGTAACAATCCGTCAAGAGACGCTTCAACTATTTGTGTAGTAGAAAATATCAAAGAAGTAATGGCCATCGAAAACACAGGACAATTCAAAGGATTATACCATGTATTGGGAGGAATTATTTCCCCGATGGATGGTATCGGACCCGGAGACCTGGAGATTGAGAGTCTGACCCAAAAAGTAAAATCCGGCAATGTCCAAGAGGTTATTTTAGCCCTGAGTACTACCATGGAAGGAGATACTACTAATTTTTACATATATCGTAAAATTTCAGCATTTAAAGTCAAAGTAAGCGTTATTGCCCGTGGAATTTCCATTGGTGATGAAATTGAATATGCCGATGAAATTACGTTGGGACGCTCTATCATCAACAGAACAGCATTTAATGTTTAATAAATAAACCACAACATTATGGTAATTGCAGTAGATTTTGACGGAACGATTGTAGAACACGAATATCCCAAACTTGGAAAAGAAATCCCTTTTGCCATAGAAACCTTGAAACGCATACAAGAAGATGGACAACATCGATTAGTTTTATGGACAGTGAGAGAAGGGGATCTATTGGAAGAGGCTATTAAATTTTGCGAAAAAAGAGGGTTAAAATTTTATGCGGCAAATAAAAATTATCCGGAAGAAGAACCATCTTCCGCTCCTCAGAAAATAATGGCTGATTTATTTATAGACGATCGAAATTTAGGTGGATTACCTGACTGGGGATTAATCTATAAAATGATCAAAGGCGGTCCGGCAGCTATGTACAATTTTGAAGAAATAGCTCAATACAATCAATACAACAGAATACCTAAAAAGAATTTTTTTACCCGGCTGGGAGAAGCTTTAGATAAAGCAAACGGAAAAAGATATTAAAAATGAAACTTTCCATTATT
>JAVBMM010000083.1:0-10228 GCA_031552425.1 Bacteroidales bacterium
TAATGCCTAAAATCAGCTATTATGATTTTCAGAAAAGAAAAACTATCGAAACTCATTGGGGCACAGAAGTTTGTATTGGTATGATTAATGCACCCTGGTTTTCATTAGACGGATTATATGGAATGAAGAAGAATATTTTTACACTTGATACTTCCATTGGTGTGTGGTGGCTTCCCACACTAACAAAATTTGATGAAAATTCCTCCGAAAAAAATATTGGGCCTTATTTTCATGCAACAGTAAACCCTAAAATTGGTATTAAATTTTGGAAAATATGGATCAAAGGAGGCCCTTCTGTATTTTTGTACAAAAATTATCCATGTGAGGAAGATGTACCTGATATTGCAGACCCAATAAAAATCGGTAAGATTTCTTATAATTTTGAAATATTAATAAAATTGTAATCTAAAGTTGATAACAAAATAACATCATCACCGTTTATCTCCTACCCTAACCTTTTTATCAGCAGATAAAGAAGTGCGCCACATCCAACGATATGCAGCCCAGGCTGTCAAAAAGTAGATTCCGGTCTCTAACCATAAAATAAAATATTCCTTACTGACTTCAGAGAGATTTGCTGCCATCGTGTTGATACGAATATAACCTTGTATGCCATGTGTAGAAGGAAATAAATAACTGACAACTTTCCAAAATGCGGGGATATTAGTTTGCGGCCAGGATGCTCCTGCTAAAAATAATAAAGGCAGTGTTGAAAAAAGAAGCAACAAAAAAGCACTTTCTAAATTACGCATACAAACAGAAAGAGTCATCGCTAAAAAAATAGTAGACAACAAAAAGGGAATAACAAACAATGCTAAAGTTCCCGGACTACCAATATGCGGAAGGTTAAATAACAAGGGTAAAAATCCCAGAACATAAAAAGCAAGAACCGCATATAACGAAAAATAACAAAGAGATTTTCCGAAAACAATACGTAACGAACCATGATATCGGTTAATCATTGGTAGAAATTTTCTGTACACATTCTCTTCCCAATCATTTCCGGCTAATACATTGATACCGAGCATCAATGTCTGATATAAAATCAACACAAAGATTCCTGGCAATAAAAAACTGGAGAACCCTCCCCCACTATTGAACAAAGAAATCCCATGATAAGGAATCGGATTTACAGTTGCCAATGCTTGTTGTTCCGTTAATCCTCCGGATACTAAATTTGCATATTGTATTGTTGTTCCGAAAGACTTGGAAACCAAGCTAACAGAAGTCATTATTGTTTTGTAGTAAACAAAACTACTCATGTCTAAATATGCTGAAACAAAAGTTTGCTGTCCTTTATTAATCTGATTGGCAAACTCTGAGGATATCACCAAAATACCATGCACTTGATTTTTATAGAAAAGATCCTTTGCTTCATTCAACGAATGACATTTATAATTAAACCGCAATTCCGAAGTAGCATCCAAGTCCCTGATATAAGTACGGCTCAATGAGCTTTCAGACAAATCAACTACAGCCATAGGAACATCTCTAAGGACTTCATTCTTATATATCGTTCCATAAAGCAAGGGATATAATAATGTAGCTACAAAAAAGATAATCAACACACTCGGCGAACGCAGAATATGCAGGTATTCTTTTTTCCAGATATAAAAAAGATCAAATAAAGGCCGTTTATTTATTAGTTTCATTCTTTAAATACATTTCAGATTTACACTACTTGCTAGGATAATTTAAATAAATCATTGCTTTTTTCAAACGAATCGCCACTAAAAAAGGCAATAGCAAAAATAACAATAACGCCAAATATGATGTCCAATAATAAGCAATCGGAGCTCCATTTAAAGCACTGTTTTGATATATTTTGAAAAAATGATGCATCGGAAAAAACTGAGCCAATGATTGTACTGCCAGTGGCATTTGTTCAACCGGAAAAGTAAAACCTGAATAACTAACACCTAATATAGCAAAAACAGCGGCAAAACTCATGGCATTACGGGAAACAGGCAAAGTGCCGACAATAAATATTCCTATAGCCTGTGATGCCAATACAAACAAAACCGAAGCGAGTAACATCATTACAATGTTATTATGTAACGGGAATCCTAACATTCTAAAAAGAATTACATTTTGGAAAATGGCAAGCGCCGTAAAAATAACCGTATAAGGAACTAATTTTCCGGTCAATGCTTTCAAAATAGATTTATCGGCAGTGATCAGCCATTCTCTTGAAGTCTTTTCTTTTAACTCCACACTAATTGCAAAAGCGGTTATCAACAAAATCATCAATTGTAATATTCCTGGCATCAACACATTAGTAAGATACACCGAATAGTTCACATATGGGTTCCCTATCAAATGCGAATCTATCAATATAGGCTGCAATTGCCCCATGATTTCTTCTACAGTTTTACCCTTTGCTAAACCTGTAGATAATCCGACAGAAGCTGAAGCCAAAGCGCTCATTGTACTTAAATCCCTAAATAACAATCCTCCAGGAACGAAATAAGCATTATTGTAATAAAATGCAAGTTCCGGCTGGCGGCCAGCAGAAACATCTGCCTGCATATCTTTCGGAATAATCACAAAAGCATAAATATTTCCTTTTTTCATTTCTCGCTCAGCTTCCTCAAAACTATTCAGATATTTTACAATATCAGTCATCTGTAATGCATTCATCTGGCGTATTAAATTACGAGAAAGCGCCGTATTATCATTGTCAATTATAGCTATAGGAAGATTTGTCGGTAATCCATCAGCAAACATAGTTGTAAAGAAGATATACGATGATATTGGGATAATCAATACCGCCACCACGTATATCCTTCTGGAAACCATACGGTTTAACTCTCTTCGAATAACTTTAAACATGAATCAGTAATTATGAATATTATTAAAGATCTGCACGGATACTCATTCCCGGTCTCAATCCATCAACCTGTTCAACCGGTTTGGCTTTCACTTCAAAACTTTTCAAATCAAAATCACCGGAAACCTTGGTTGCTTTCCATGTAGCATAACTTCCTAAGGCTTTAATACGAGTGACTTTTAATTCAATTTTTTTATTATCCAAAGCAGGTATAATTCCTGTAAATATCTGCCCTTGTTTAATATTGGACAACATATCTTCCCTTACATTAAATACAACCCAGATATCAGTCAAATCAACCACATTCATTATTGGTGCTCCGGTTCCAACCAGTTCTCCTTTTTTAGGAAAAATATCAGAGATTTCTCCATCAATGGGTGATACTAAGCAAGTCTCTTTCATATAAGCCTCTACCTCATTCACAGCACCCTGTGCCTGATCAAGCAAAGCTGCAGCAGCATCTTTATCTTCTTTTTGTGCTCCGGCAACAGCCAGATCATATTGAGATTTAGCCGCTTTAGCCAAGGATACAGATGCTTTCAGATTGGCTTCTGCTTCATCTCTTTTTTGCGCAGGAATAACTCCTTTATCAAATAGGTTCTGCACACGATCAAATGTTTTTTTAGCAATATCCGCTCCGGCATCAGCTCTTTGCCACTGTTCATATGCAGCTTCAATCTGTTGTCTTCTTGCTCCGCTTAAAGCTTTCTGACGTTGGGCAGATGCTGCTTTTTCAACAGCTGTCGCTTGTTGAAGTTTTGCCTCTATTTCAGGACTACTCAAAAGGACCAAAGTATCTCCTTTTTTCACAACTTGTCCTTCTTCCACCAGAAATACTTCAATACGTCCGGGCAATTTTCCGGAAACTCTCACCTCTGTAGCTTCCACCTCTCCTTGCCACAATAAAGGTTCAGGACGTAATACAAAAATACCGATAATCGAAACAATTAAAATAACAGCTATTAACGTTATTAAAGCTGTAATCAGCGACTTATTTTTTTTACTATTAGACATATCTATATTTTTAAAAATTCTTAATTATTAATCACCAACTCTCCCATTGTTTTCTTCAAATACAAATGATTGAGTTTTAATTCTATTTGAGCATCTGCTTTATCAGAATATGCAACAAACCAAGCTCCTTGTGCATCCAATACATCTGTTATACCTACTAATCCTTCTTCATAAGCTAACTTTGCATACTTAAGATTTTCTTCTGCCTGTTCTAAATTGCTATTGGAAGCCATTAATTTTTTATTGGATTCTTCTACTTTATAAATAGCTTGACGATATTGTAATTCTATTTTCTCTTTCGCATCGTCTAATTTAAGTTCATTGATAAATCGTTCACTTTTAGCCGTCCGTACTTTTTGTTTTTGTTCTCCCCAATGCAAAATTGGAATCTTCATAGTTATACCAACATTCCATGAACCTGAAAAATCTTTCTTAAAGCCATTAAAAAAATCCGGATTAGTGTACATATAATTAGCTATCAATCCTACTTCCGGTAAATAATCCGAAACTGCAAGTTTCTTTTTCGCTTCCGATAAATCAATCAATTTTTCCAAACTTTTTATTTCAAACCTATTCCCATACACCTGTTCAATAGAAGTCAATGTTTCAGCAGTTGTCTTATTTTCCGGTTGTTCTGAAATTTCATCTGTTAACACAATATCTCCAGTCATAGGAAATCCTATTTGCCTACATAATTGCATTTTAGCCAAATTAAATCCATTTTGTGTTTTTGTAAGATTTACATTCACTTCATTGAGTTTTACTTTCACCTTCAACACATCAGATTTAGTTGCCATTCCTTCATTAAATAATATAGCAACATCTCCATTTAATTGGTTCAACAATTTTTGATAAGCCAAAAATATTTTTTCTTTATTACTCAGAGAAATAACTGTCCAATAATTATTTTCCGTATTAAAAAGAACTTCTGCAATTTCAGCATTTTGTTGCTCCTTGGCAATATCAACTCCGATCTGAGCCATTTTATTCGTTTGATAAATCTTCCCACCCATATAAATCGGTTGTACAAGCGTCAACGCTCCAATATAAGTATTCCTCATATCGACAACCAATTCATCTTTTGGAATTGTCGTATAATCTTTCCACTCAATCTTCTCCGGATTGGTTTTGGGATTGAAAGGAGTTCCATTTGCATCCAACGGAACAGGATTTCCATCTATCATTGTCCATTGGTTATTAATCTGATCAGCACGAAATCCAAAGCTTCCATCTGCCATTTTTGTCCCAATCGGTAAAAACTTATCTTCCGATAGCAGATACATTTCGTCGCTCATTCTCAAATAAGAGAACGAAGCATCAAGCTTAGGAAAATAAGCCGATTTAGCTTGATTTTTTTTATATCCTGCCATTTTTACTTCTTCTTGCCTGATTTGCATGTCAGCATTCTGTTTTAATGCCATATCCAAACAATCTTGTAAAGACAAAGTGGTTTGGGCTGATAACAGACCCAAAGAAAAAACACTTAAAAAACTAAATATCCACTTTTTCATCACTTTTATTTCTTTTTATTAATTAAGCAATTATTGTATAAACAACTATTTATAGATTAAAAAATATATCAATCCAAATTATTAAGGATTTTCTTTAAAAATTTACGACAAGCAGCAACTTCTTCCACGGAAAACTCATGCAATACTTTATCAACTACCATATTAACAATTTCAGTAGATTTCTTCTCCAGATCAACACCCTTTCTTGTGAGATGAATCATATTCACTCTCCTATCGGTAGTATCAGAAACGCGAACTACTAAACCATTCTTTTCCAAGTTATCGATCAGACGTGTCATACTTGGCTTATCTCGAAAAGTTATATCTGATAATGTTTGTTGAGTAACCTTATCTTGTTTCCATAAACAAGCAAGTACTGTCCACTGCTCAACAGTTATCCCTAAATTAGCTTCACGGAATTTACTCGACAAATACCGATTAATCAACATTGATATTTTTCCATTCAAAATACCAAATAATTCTTGCTGGTTAATTTTTTCTTGAAGTTCCATCTTAAATAATTTAATTAGTTGCATAAACAACAATACAAATTTACAACTATTTTTACAATAACAAATAATTATAATAAGAAAACCGATTATTTAAATGAATTTAGCAGAAAAAAAAATAATTTTAATACATTGTACACTCTACATCTTCCCAGAAAACCGATGAAAACAATCTTCACTCCTCAATTTTAAGAACTTTTTCACATTTGCGTTGTTTTTACATTAAATATAACTAGGATCTCCAAAATATCTTTCAAATTATATGAAGCAACTACAATTTTTCTTTATTGTCATAATAATTACCATTTTTGTTTTTTCCTGTAAGAAAAAAACAGTAAAAAACATTATTCGTCCAGTCAAAACTATCGAAATAAGTAATAATACTTTACTGGGAAAAACATTTCCCGGATATGTAGAAGCTGAAGAATATGCTTATGTAAACTTCCGTGTAGGAGGAATGTTGCAAATACTAAATGTAGAAGAAGGGCAAAACGTCAAAAAAGGAGATTTGATAGCCTCATTAGACAAACGTGACTATCAACTCAAAGTATCTTCTATGCTAGCTAGCTTTCAACAATCTACTTCTCAATTAGAAAGATATAAAAGACTGTATGACAAAGATGCTATTTCCAAACAAGAATATGAAATGACACAAGCTTTGAATGAAAACAACAAAGCAGCATATAATAAATCAGTTAATGATTTAAAATACACAGAATTAAATGCTCCTTTCAACGGGAATATTGAAAAAAAATATGTAGAAAACCATCAACAAGTAAACGCCGGAGAAAAAATAGTTAAGTTGACTAATCCCGAAAAATTGCAATTTCGATTCACTCTTCCGGAAAACAATATACAACTAATCAAAGATAGCATCACATGCAGTATTGCAATGGATATTGATCGGAACACTTACTACAACGCTAAAATAGTTGAAGTAGTATCGGCATCGCTTGGAGGATCCGGGATTCCTGTAATTCTGAAAATCAAAGATGCATCTTTCAATGCAAAAAAATTAAGAATACTACCCGGTTACGCCTGCTACGTTAAAATAGAAGCCGATCATCGCAAACATAAAGAAATCGCCATTCCTTTATCTTGTATATACTTAGATCCAAAAACTAAAGAAACTGTTGTTTGGAAAGTAAATACACAACAATCTATTGTCAACAAAGTTCCTATAAAAACAGGAGAATTGACAGGAGATAAAAGTATTATTGTCCTTTCTGGCTTACAACCCGGAGATAGAATTGTTTCTGCCGGAGTAAACATGCTTGAAGAAGGAGAAAAAATTAAAATTATCGACTAAATGAACATTCCTAAATATGCACTAGACAACAAGCTGGTCATTTTTTTCTTTTTGGCATTGTCGACAATTGGGGGCATACTTGCTTTTGACAATTTACCCAAAAAAGAAGATGCTCCTTTCGTAATGAAACAAGCTGTACTTATTTGTCAATATCCCGGAGCAACAGTGTCTGAAGTAGAACAGCAAATCACCACAGTTATAGAAAGAGAAATTCAAACAATGCCCAATGTTCACAGGATAAAGGGAGAATCATACGCCGGTTATTCTTATATCAATATGGAACTTGATCCCGGAACAAATCCGGCTACCATGAGTCAAATGTGGGATGAATTACGTAAAAAGGTCTATAATGTTCAAGCAAAGCTTCCCAAAGGAGCATCAGTTATCAATATTAACGATGATTTCGGGGATGTCTTCGGTATATATTTCGCCCTGACAGCAGACGACGGTATTTCATATCAGGAATTACGAGATAAAGCTCAAGAAATAAAAACCATATTAAATCCATTAGAAGGGGTTCGTAAAATCAATACTTTTTCCGAACAAACAGAAGTTATTAATGTATTCATTTCTTCTACCCAGTTAGCAAATATCAATTTGAATCCGAACCATATTATACAAACACTGAATACACAAAATAAAGAAATAGCTGTAGGATCTAAAAAAGCAGGCGATCTGAATTTAAGTGTAATTGCAGAAGCTACATATCAATCGGTAGAAGATATCAAAAGTCAAATCATACAGTCGAACAATGGAAACATGTTTCGCTTGGGAGATATTGCAGAAATCAAAAGGGGATATTACGAACCTACTCAATCTTTGTTACGGATCAATGGAAAAAAAGCAATAGGTATAGCTATTGCTACAGCACAAGATAAAGACGTAGTAAAAGCCGGTCATTTAATACGCGAAACACTTGACACTCAAATCACACCTAATCTTCCATACGGATACGAGTTAGAAGAAATATATCCGGAAGATACTATTGCCAAAGACGCTAATAATGAATTCATTATCAATTTATTGATTTCTGTATTTACTGTTATCTTATTACTTTTCTTTTTTTATAAGATGCGAGCCACCGTATTAATAGGTACTGCTCTATTATTCTCCATTGCAGCCACTCTATTTATCATGCAATTTATCGGAACAGGTTTAAACCGCTCTTCTTTGGCCGCTTTTATCATAGCCATGGGAATGTTGGTAGATAATGCTATCGTTGTGACCGATAATGCTCGTACCAATATTAAAATGGGAATGAAACGTTATGATGCCCTCATTGAAGGAGCTACCCGTCCGATGTGGGGTCTGTTCGGAGCTACATTGATAGGTATTATTTCGTTCTTACCCTTATATTTAGCTGATTCTGCAGCTGCAGAAATCGTTCATCCATTGTTTGTTGTTTTAGCTTTATCTTTAGGTTTCAGCTGGATTTTAGCATTAGTACAAACCACTACTTTCGGAAATTTTATGTTACAAGAAAACAAAGGAGATGTAGTCAAAGATCCTTATGCAACAAAAATGTACGATAAATTTGAAAAACTGTTACACGGACTAATCAATCACCGCCGAATCACTATTGGTTGTGTAATTATCCTCTTGGTTGCGGCTATAACAATTATGAAAATTATGCCCTCCAATTTCTTCCCATTCATGAATAAACCTTATTTTCGTGCAGATTTATTTCTACCAGAAGGTTACAGTATATATACTACTTCTGAAGAAATGGCTGAAATCGAAACATATTTTATGGCTCAACCGGGAATTAAAAAAGTGTCCACCGCTATCGGAAGTTCTCATCCACGGTATTATTTAGCAAGCACTAATTACAGTCTTAAACCTAATTTTGCTAATATTCTGATTGAAGTTAACAATACCGATTCTGCTGCTTATTGGGAAGATAAATTTTACAATTATGTTGTTAAAAATCATCCTAATATCATTTGCCGCTCTTCTCTTTTTAAACTCTCCTCTCCTTCTGACGGGGCAATTGAAATTACTTTCAGCGGAAATAATGTTGATTCTTTGCAAAACATAGCCAACCAAGCTATAAGCTTAATTAGAGAAGAAGGCGCTAAAGTAGAGTTTTTACGTACCAATTGGGGAAATAAAATTCCGATTTACATTCCTCGCTTCTCAGAAGAAAAGGGAGAAAAACTTAACATTACCCGCCAAGATATGGCACAAAGCTTAGGATTATCTACCAATGGCATTTCAATAGCAGAATATCGTGAGCGAGACCTTTCAATACCAATCCTT
Organism: Bacteroidales bacterium; assembly: GCA_031552425.1. Lineage (GTDB taxonomy): Bacteria > Bacteroidota > Bacteroidia > Bacteroidales > Azobacteroidaceae > JAISFI01. The sequence continues at coordinate 9,433 of JAVBMM010000083.1, forward strand.
TTAAAAGACGAAAATATAGAACAATTTCCATTAGAACAAATGAAACTTCTTCCTGTATTTAATTCAAAAGGAGAAAGTGTTCCCTTAGAACAAATTGCAGACAGCTTTGAATTATCTTATCAATACAATATGATATGGCATTTACAACGAGAAAAAACAATCGTTGTGCGAATGGATCCTGTAAAAAGAATAAATACCAATGCAACTTTCCGTTCTGTTTGGAAATTGATGAATGAAAAAATAGAACTTCCTCAGGGATATACTATGAGTTATTTGGGAGAACAAGATCCACAAGACCAATCTAATCAATCAATAAGAGCACAAATGCCTTTGGCTTTCGGACTAATTTTCATCATTCTTTTATTTTTATTTGGTAATTACAGGAAACCATTAGCCATCATGGCCATGATTCCATTGATATTTATCGGAGTAGTCATAGGTTTGCTTTCTCTAGGTAAAGACTTTGACTTCTTTGCATTGTTGGGACTATTAGGATTAATCGGAATGAATGTAAAAAGTGCGGTAATACTTGTTGATGAGATAGGAATACAAATGAAAGAAGGCAAACAACCTTTGGATGCTGTCATTTATTCGGCAAAAACCAGGTTAGTTCCTGTATCTACAGGAGCCGGAGCTACTATTGTTGGGATGGCGCCTTTATTGGGCGACGCTATGTTCGGCGGCATGGCAGCAACCATCATGGGAGGTTTACTGATGGCAACTATCCTAACCATTTTAGTACTTCCCGTCACTTATTGCGCCATTTACAGAATTAAAAGCCAAAAGAATGAAAAAT
>JAVBMM010000167.1:0-5188 GCA_031552425.1 Bacteroidales bacterium
ACTTTCCAGAAATACCATTGATGATCATTTTGACACATTCAGTAATATACTTAGATTAAGGGTAAAATATTATTTCCGTTGATAAAAACTTGTTTTTCGTTTTTGAAAAAAGTTCGAAAAATTTCCGTAAGTTTGCTCGATGATTTTACCTGATTCCCATGAAAAATTTCTTTCTCTTTGTTGTGGTATGTTGCTTCTCAGTGCTTAGTGCTCAAGAAACTAATTCTAGACTTGATACGGCACTTCTTAATGTATCAAAACAATTGCGGATGTTTCCGCAAGAAAAGATCTATCTTCATACGGATAAACCTTATTATATTACCGGAGAGAATATATTTTTTCGGGCACATTTGATAGATGCGCTGACTCATATGCCTGCTTCTGTAAGCCGTTATGTATACGTGGAGTTGATAGACCCTTTAGATTCTGCTGTTATTCGTTTGAAAGTAAAACCGGAAGATAAAATGTATTTCGGTCATATATCTTTGAAAGAAGATATGCCGGAAGGAGTGTATAAACTCAGGGCATATACCAACTTTATGCGTAATTTGGGAGAAGATTATTTTTTTTCTAAGACTATTCGTATTGGGGATCCCCATTCAATTAATATTAAAACTGAAACTAATTTTAAGTTTGAAGGAGAAAAGCAGGTGATGATGGAGTTACGTTTTGCTGACATGAAAATGGATGAATATCTCAGGCCTAAAAATATTACGGTAAAAATAAACAATAAAATCATGGAACTCACACCTGATAAAAATGGTTTGTTTAAAGTGAAATTTAATCTCTCTCATCAATCTAAGGAACGTGTGATGTACATAGAATTAAAAGAACGCCGTACGTACAAGCAATATATCCGCATTCCTTATCCGGAAGATAAGTATGATGTATCTTTTTATCCGGAAGGAGGATATCTGATTGCTAACTCCTTGTGTAATATAGCATTTAAATCTCTTAAATCTAATGGATTACATGAAAATATAACAGGAGAGATTTATGACTCTAAAGATGAACAGATAGCTGTTATTTCAAGCGTTTTTCAGGGAATGGGGAATTTTATTATTACACCTCAGGAAGGAGAAAAATATTATGCTCTATGTAAGAACGAAAAAGGAGTGGAGATGCGTTTTGATTTACCGGAAGTACGTACAGATGCGTACGGATTAAAACTAAATACTTCTAAAGACAGATTTTGGCTACATGTTAATCGTCCCATAAAAAATGATAAAGACACACTTTACTTGCTGATTCATAACAGGGGAGTTGTGATGTATGCCGATGTGTGGGATAATGCCAAAAAATATTTGGTGTTTAATAAGAAAAATTTATCTTCTGGCATATTACATTTTATTCTTTTATCTTCTGATTTACAACCATTAAGTGAAAGATTGGCATATGTTATGAATGATGATGGAGCGCACATCTCTTTTGAAACGAATAAGGCATCTTATACAAAACGGGAAAAGGTTTTGTCTGTTACAGAAGTAAAAGATGCTCAGTCTCAATCTTTAAGTGCTACTTTTTCTATTTCCGTTACAGATGATAAAGAAGTGAAACAGGATACTTGCCGGAATATTATGGAAAATTTCTTGCTTTCATCTGAATTGAAAGGGTATATAGAATGTCCGGCTTGTTATTTTAAAGGAGATAAAAAATCAATAATGGCATTAGACTTGTTGTTAATGACACATGGATGGAGGAGGTATAACATTCCAGGTGTTTTAAAGGGAAATCTAGTTTCTCCTAAAGAACATTTGGAGATAGGTCAGGAGATCTCAGGAATAGTAAAAGGAGGTTTACTTTCCAAACCCTCAGAAAAAGCAAAGGTTACTATTTTTTCTCCAGAAAAAAAATATATATCTATGACAGAAACAGATAAGGATGGCCGTTTTGCATTTCGAGGTTTTGAATTTTCAGATAGTACAAAATATGTTATACATGCTACTTCTAAAAGAGGACGTAAGAGAGTTGAATTATATGTAGATAAAGATAATTTTCCTTCTCATACTTCTTCTTGGATTTATGATGTTCCCAAAGATGATCGTACTTTCATGGATTATATCCACAAAGCCGATATGAAATATTCGTATGAAAATGGAATGCGTTTGATTAATTTGGATGAAGTGGTTGTAAAAGGTTCACGGAGAGAACAAGAGGAATTGTCACATCAATCCGCCATTTATGGACAAGCGGATAATTCTCTTTCAGAAGAAGATATTGAAAAATCCGGTGCTACTTCTATCCGGGATTTGTTGCATCGTTTTCCAGGCGTATTGATAGGGCCTGATCTTATTTCTATACGAGGAGCAATGGGTAATCCTATGCTGATAGTCGATGATATGGAAATGGATATTGAGATGTTAGACGATATTAATGTAAATGATGTGGCAAAAATAGATCTGTTAAAATCCGGAGCAACTTTGGCAACATTTGGTTCCCGCGGAGCTAACGGGGTGATTTCTATTTTTTCCAAGACAGGAAAAATCTCATTCAAGGAAGATTTGATGAATGTAAATGTTCATAGGCCTTTGGGATATCATACTCCGGTAGAATTTTATTCTCCGCAATATGATACTCCGGAAAAATTAGCTGATCAAACTCCTGATTTACGTACCACCATTTATTGGAAACCTAATGTTAAAATAGATAAAACTACAGGAGAGGTACAACTTGATTTTTATACTGCAGATTCAGAAACTACCTACTCTGTTGTTATTGAGGGAGTTTCAGATACCGGGAAAATTATCAGGCATGTAGGTAAAATTGAAAGAAAATAAATGTAAAACCTTTTTTGTTTTAAAAAGATGTTTTTATCTTTGTCCCTTGTGAAAACTAAAATAACCCATTGTTTTAACGGAATATACCAATGAAAAGATTTTATATATGGAGCGCATTGGCTTTCTTGGTTAGTTTTGTTTCCGTTATTCAAGCACAAATATCTCCCGAGAAATCAGTATCAGAATATTCTCCTGATAAGAAAATACTTTCTTTTCTTCCTGCTTGCCAAATACTTCAATCTTCATCCGAATGGTGGAAACCCGACACTGTCGTATTATACACAGATAGTGATGTTTACAGATACATTTCTGTTTTTAATAGTAAAGGGCTATTGGAATCTCAAATAGTTTATTTATTGGAAGACAATGCTTGGAGTTATTTTTTTAAAACATCAAACATCTATGATTCTCATGATAATGTGCAAGAATGTGTACATGAAGAATGGGATGGTTTTAAGTGGATATATGCATATAGTTATTTAAGAACATACGATAGTCAGAATAATTTGATGACTGATATTTATAAGGAAAGAGAAGATAATGCAGAGATCGAACAGTATAAAATGATATACACTTATAATCCGCAGAATAAAGTCAAAGAATATTTACATCAAATATGGGATGGAGATGATTGGCAAGATGTTCATAAAACAATTTATTCTTTTGATGAGTCGGATGTTTTAACAGAAGCTTTTTGTCAACAATATGTAGACCATAATTGGAAAAACTTATGGAGAACTTCATACGCCTATAATACACAAAATAAATTAATTGAAGAACAAGGAGAAGTGTGGTCCGGAGATTCATGGATATATTCCTGTAAGCCGGTTTATGTGTATGATGCTCAAAATAATATACAAGAATTTTACTATAAGGAATGGACAGGAACAGAATGGAAGGATTCCTGGAGATCTTTTTATACTTATAATTCTCAACGTAATCCGTTGAAAGAAACACTTCAAATATTAAAATCTGATCAATGGGAGAATAATTGGGAAGCAACTTATGCATATAATTCAAATGGAGATTTGACAGAAGTGTTATCCAAAAATTGGCAGGACGGAAACTGGATAAATGCTAAAAAATCTTTGTATGAATATGATCAGTTAGGAAATGCATATTTCGGGAGTTCTTTCTACTGGAAAGGAGATAATTGGAAAGAATGTAGCGGAAGAATCAAAATGTATTATAAATCACAACAAATATATGATCTTTACGGGCAGGTGTTTTCTGCATCTTATACATTTACTTCAAATACCAATACAGATAGTAACATAGGATGGACAAATGGAGGATTGTCTGGTTTAATAACTGTTTCTCCTAATCCGGCCAGGGAACATATTAGCATCAAGTCGGAAATGTGTAACATTGAACAAATAAATATATTCAACCAAAAAGGTCAGTTGGTGAAAAAAACTATAGAAAATGAATTGAATGTCAATGATTTGACTCCTGCAATATATTTAGTTCAAATTAAAACTGACAGGGGAACTGTTATAAAGAAATTAGTTAAGTTGTAAAGGGGAGATTTTAGCCTAATTTGCTGATTTTTTTCAACTTTTCTTCGTCGATAATTTTAATCCTTCGCCCATCTAAAGCAATTACTCTTTCTGTTACAAAATTAGAAAGTGTTCGAATGGCATTGGAAGTAGTCATGTTAGAGAGATTTGCCAAATCTTCCCGGGCAAGATAAATGTTAAGTGTGGCTCCGTCTTCTTCTAAACCATAACTATCTTTGAGGAATAATAGAGATTCCGCTAATCGTCCTCTGATGTGTTTTTGAGTTAAGTTAACGGTTCTTTCATCTGCAATTCCTAAATCTATAGAAAGTTGTTGGATAAAAAAGTAAGCCAGTTTGTTATTTCTAAGAAGTAAATTAACTACAATTTTCATCGGAACAAGACATACTGTAGAACTTTCAAAAGCTGATGCTCCGGTAAGATATGCTTCATTAGCAAAATATGCACGATAACCGAAGTATTGTACCGGTTTAATCATACGAATAATTTGATACCTCCCTCCAACACCTTCTTTGAAAATTTTCACTTTTCCTTTAAGTAGGCACATCATCTCCTGAGGTACGTCTCCTTCGCAATAAATCATTTCATTTTTTTTGAAATGTTGAATTATCGCATTATTCCGGAGTATTTCCCGCTCTTCTTCGCTCAACAGGTCCCACAACCCTTTTAAATTTGTGGATAGATCAATAATTTCTTTATGATTTTTAACCATAAAAATGTTTTATAATTATGTTCTATAGCACAAAAGTAAAGAATTTTTTATTAAAAACTCAAATCTAAGTGAAAAATCTAAAGAACGCAGAAGGCCGGAGTTGTTTTTTTATTAATTTTACCACCGTTTATTGTGAAATTCCTCCATTGAGAAACAAAATAGTAATAAATTTTTTTATC
>JAVBMM010000160.1:0-10631 GCA_031552425.1 Bacteroidales bacterium
TATCCGATTAAAAATAGTTCTGATATTGAAATTTGTAGTATCAAAAAGGATACACATCAAGCAGAATCAATTATTGATTACTTCAAAGAGATACTGAAAAAATCAGAAGGTGTATCGTTTGATATTCCATCAGAAGAAACAGAAAATAAAAATCCGAATCAAGTTAGTTCTGAAATTTTGCTTAAGGCTCTTGATAGTGTAGATTTACTGGAATCGAGGTCGGCACTATCCAACTATTTGGATGGAATTAACCCTGCCATTAGCACTTCCCAAGAGACACTGATCTACCCTTTCGGATGCAATGAAAGTCAGAAACTAGCAGTTGAGACTACCCTTAAAAATAGCCTAAGTATAGTGGAAGGCCCTCCGGGTACAGGTAAAACTCAAACAATCCTGAATATAATAGCCAATCTTATCGTACATAACAAAACGGTTGCAATTGTTTCAAACAATAATTCTGCGGTATTCAATGTGCGGGAAAAGTTAGAGAAATATGGCTATGGAATGGTTGTGGCATCGCTCGGAAATAATGAAAATAAGGCTTCATTCTTCGATAGCATTGGAGAGCAAACAGTTTCTCAAGGTTTTAAAATTTCCAAAGAGCGATTGAGAGAAGCAATGAATGAGGTTAAAGATTTGGATTCCACACTAACAAAATGTTTTCAGTACCGGAATAAATTAGCCAACTTAAAGACAGAATTGTCTGATGCCGAAATAGAATTTAGTCATATAAAAGCAGAGCAGCCGCTCAATCAGGATATAAAATCTATGCTCGACAAGAAATTTCACCGTAACTGGAATTTCGACAAGGTTTTGAAGTTAAAAGATTTGCTATCGACCATTGACCTTAAAAATAAACTATCCATAATAATCAAGTTGCGGTTTATTCTGCAATATGGTTTCTTTGACCTTAAAAATATTAATCAGTATAGTGAGGAATTACACGTTTATGTTAATCACAAATTCTATGAATTATACATCGTAAAAATAGAAAACGAAATATCAGACATTGAAAACTGGTTGGCATCTAACAATGAAGAAACTAACCTAAAACGTTTTATTGAGACATCTAAAGAGATATTCAATGGCGTACTATTTGAAAAACATAGCCGTTTAGACAAAGCAATATTTACCAGTGAAGATTACCGTACGCAATTTGAAGATTTTGCAAAACATTATCCGGTAATCCTAAGTTCTACGCTTTCACTGCACACAAGTATCCCAAAGGGGTATCTTTTTGACTATCTGATTATAGATGAATCTTCACAGGTAGATATTATAAAATCTGCTGTATGTTTTTCGTGTTGTCGAAATGTGGTTGTTGTTGGAGATAGTATGCAACTTACCCATATTGTAGATAAACAAAGTGAAGAAACAGCGGAAAAATTTCAAGTTGAATACAACATTGCTCCTGCATATGATTATGTCAAACAGAATATTTTGAACTCGCTGAAAAGCTTGTATAAGAATAACGTAAAATCGGTTCTGTTAAAAGAGCATTACAGGTGTCATCCTACGATTATTGGATTCTGTAATAAGAAGTACTACAATAACAATCTGGTTATTATGACCAGTGGCAATAATCATCCGTTCAGAATCATTGAGACTAGTATATCCGGTGGAAGGGATAATCACAATCAAAGACAGATAGATGAAACAGATAACTATATTCGTAAGAACTATGCTGCGGATTATACGAAAGTCGGAGTTATTGCACCATATAGGAACCACGCAGATATACTACAAGAAAAACTTCCGGATGGAGCAGAAGCAGACACTATACATAAATTCCAAGGGCGTGAGAAGGATGTGATTATATTTAATACGGTTAGAAATACGATAGAATCATTTATTGACAATCCTAACCTGATAAATGTTGCCATATCAAGAGCCGTTAAAGAATTTATTGTGGTAAAACCCGAATTAATGGAGCTTCCTCACGGAACTAATATCGGCGATATGATACGCTATATATGTTATACCGCCGACCCAAATGAAACGATAGTTAAAGGTAGTATCCGTTCCGTTTTCGATCTTCTGTATAAAGAGTACAACAAAGTACTAGTATCGTTTCTTTCATCAAATAAAAACGTAAAAGGATCTGCTGCAGAGATTATTATTCACAAACTATTGCGTGAGGATATTCTATTAAACAATGTTCAGTTCTCATCTATTGATATGATCAGAGAATATAGACTTAGAGACCTTATCAGGGATTTTCAGCCATTCTCCGAAGATGAAATCGGGTTTATAAGGAATAATTCAAGAATCGATTTTTTGTTGTATAACAAGATTGACAAAACTCCTATCCTTGCTATCGAGGTGGACGGGGTATCATTCCATGATAATGAATTACAACAGGAAAGAGACCGCAAGAAGAATCATATCCTGAAAGTTATCGGGCTTCCACTGCTTAGATTATCAACCGATGGACACAATGAGGAAGCGAGGATAATTGAAACCTTAAGCATAGCAATGGGGTTGTGTTCTTAATAATTTGAATTATGGATAAAGAAAAAATCACTAAAGTCGTTCCTTTCGCATTTGTTATTCACATATTTCATAGGAATATACATAGGTTAAAGGGAAATTTGGCAATAAAGGAAATTTGAAGTAAATAATTTACTTCTCAGGTTAATCAAAACGCTCCACATACAAATTACCAACTAATTATTGAGAGAATAAATTTTTCTTAAAACACCTCGTTTTTCAAACGAAACAAGGTAACAAGGGCTTTTTGTATCTTGAACTGTAGTTAATTATAGATTAATTAAATTACTTATTGACAATACTATAATGAAGTTTAGTTGCCAAATTAAAAGACAGAAAACCGCCTTTTTAGGACAGTTTTCCGTCTTTTACAAATTCATATTAAAACCTTTCTAGATCATTTTCAACTGAAGTTATCCCTCCGATACCAAAATTTTCTACCAATACATTGGTTACATTCGGAGATAAGAAGGCTGGAAGCGTTGGCCCTAAATGGATATTTTTCACTCCCAGAGAAAGTAAAGCCAATAATACAATAACCGCTTTTTGCTCATACCACGCAATATTATACACTATTGGTAGATCATTCACATCTTTCAGTCCGAAAGCATCTTTGAGCGCTAATGCAATTACTACCAATGAATAACTGTCATTACATTGTCCGGCATCCAGTACACGAGGAATACCGCCAATATCTCCTAATGGAAGTTTATTATAACGGTATTTAGCGCAACCTGCAGTTAAAATAACATTGTCTTTTGGTAAAGCAGAAGCAAAGTCTGTATAATATTCACGGGTTTTCATTCTTCCGTCACAACCAGCCATTACGACAAACTTTTTGATTGCTCCGGATTTTACTGCATCTACAACCTTATCTGCCAATGCAATCACCTGATTATGTGCAAACCCTCCGATAATTTCTCCTTTTTCAATTTCTTTTGGCGGTTGACATTTCTTCGCATGTTCTATTAATACTGAAAAGTCTTTGGATTTACCGTCTTTACGTCCCGGAATATGTTTTGCCCCTGGCAATCCGGAAGAACCTGTTGTATAAATTCGATCGGAATAAGTTGCTGACTTTAAAGGAGGAACAATACAGTTGGTAGTGAATAAAATCACTCCATTGAAACTCTCAAATTCTTCCCGTTGCTTCCACCAAGAATTTCCATAGTTACCAACAAAATGAGTATATTTCTTAAACGCCGGATAGTAGTTTGCAGGCAACATTTCACTATGAGTATAAATATCAACCCCTGTTCCGGCAGTTTGTTCAAGCAATTCTTCCATATCTTTCAAATCATGTCCGCTGATAAGAATACCAGGATTTTTACCGACACCAATATTTACCTTAGTAATTTCAGGGTTACCGAAAGAGGATGTATTTGCTTTATCGAGTAATGCCATGGCTTTCACACCACATTCTCCCACATTCAAAGTAAGCGAAACAAGTTCTTCAACAGAAATATCTTTTCTACAGACTTCAGCTAATGCATTTTCAATCATGGTATAAAGATTTTCATCTTCATAGCCTAAATTCAATGCATGTTCCGTATAAGCGGCGGCACCTTTTACACCATAAATAATCATTTGTTTTAGAGAACGGATGTCTTCATTATTTTCACTCAACACACCGACTTTATCCGATTCATTCTCATAATCCGAAGAATTGACGAAAAAGTTTACCTCATCTAATTCTGGTAATAAGATACCGTGTTTTTTAGCCGTGCCAATCAATTCGTTCTTAACTATAAATGCTTTTTCTATACGTTCTTTAATAGCATTGTTATCAAAATTGGCGTTGGTAATCGTGCTGAAAATAGCATCCAATATTTGATGGCTTGCATTGACATCTGCTATTCCCTTTTCACGTAAAGCAGAATTCACAATAGCTTCCCCTCTTAGTACATATAGCAATAAATCCATTAATGCTGCTGTTTGAGGTTCTTTTCCACAAACACCTTTGATAGTACAACCTTTACCTAAAGCTGCTTCCTGACATTGAAAACAAAACATTTCCATGATTTTAATTTTTATGTGTTAAACTTACCATTTAAATCCACTTTTCACTGACAATTTCCCCTTTTACCGAAAGTACGATAACTTTTATCGGAATGTTTCGTTTGGCTTGTTCTCTTGCCACTTCGGCGATTCTGACCAAACCGCCGCAACAAGGAACTTCCATGACTAAAACAGTTAATGTATCTATTTCTGCTACATCAATCATTTCTGTCAACTTATCTATGTATGATTGCGTATTGCTATCTAATTTAGGACAAGCAATTGCTAACATTTTTCCTTTCAAAAAACGACTATGAAATTCTCCGCTTGCAAATGCTGTACAATCTGCCGCTAATAATAAATTTGTTCCATACAAAAAAGGAGCTTGAGGATTCAGCAAATGCAATTGTACCGGAAATTGCCTCAACTCAGAAGATTGAAAATCAACACCTTTAATATTCGAAGGCACCACATGATTTTCTGCAGTCAGAGTTTTGATTTCCCGCATCATAGATCCGGGACAACCACACGCCAACGGTTTTTCTTTTTCTTCCAACTGAAAACTTACCTGAATTCCATGTCTCTCTAAATAACCCAAACCTTGGTAAAAAAGTTCACTTTAACCATGCTCTTTTAAATGATTTAGGTGAGCAAGAATAACAGCTTCTCCTTTGGGAACGATTCGTTCCATCACAGCTTCTTCGCTGTAAGGTTCTGCTTCCCGCTCTTCTAATGTAATTGCATCGACCGGACATTCTCCAATGCAGGCACCTAATCCGTCACAATATAATTCACTAACCATTACTGCCTTCCCGTTAATCAATTGCAAAGCTCCTTCATGACATCCGGTAACACAAGCACCACAACCATTACATAATTCTCCATCGATTTTTATAACTGTCCGTTTCATATTTACATGTTTTATTTGGGGCAAAAGTAAAACAGTAGTTTATTTTAAATTGTCACAAATGTTACACTTAAAAAAATATTTGTAATTTTGTGGTAATTAATGTGCCGGTAAGTGTAAAATATAGACAATTGGCACATTGGCATATTATAATTATGGATTATACCGTTTTATCTAAAATCCCTCTTTTTAACTCTTTAAAAGAAAACGAAATAATAAGGATATTCTCAGAGTTAAAAATCATTGAAACTAAATTCCGGAAAGATGAATTACTAGCTTTACAAGACGAGCTTTGCAACCGACTAATTATATTACTTTCAGGAAGTGTAAAGGGAGAAATGATTGATCCATCCGGAAGATTGGTTAAAGTTGAAGATATATACGCGCCCAATCCGTTAGCCATTTTATTTTTGTTTGGACGGAATAATCGTTTTCCGGTGCAGGTAACGGCATGCGAAGATGTTACGACCCTTATTATTCCAAAACAATCAGTTCTCAGAATGTTAGGTATGAATGAGACTTTATTAAGAAATTATTTGGACATTTCTGCTGATTTTGCAACCAGACTCAGTCAGAAATTACATTTCATGTCATTCCGAACAATACGACAAAAATTAGCAGTTTACATATTGGATCTTTCTAAAATATCTCAATATAATGTAATAGAATTAGATAAAACGAAAAGCGCTTTGGCAGAATATTTCGGAGTCTCCCGTCCTTCTTTAGAACGGGAACTTACTAAAATGCAACAGGATGGATTAATTACAACTAATAAAAAGAAAATTGAAATCAAAAATAAAAAAGAACTCATCAGGCAGATTTATCAATAATTTTGACATATACACCTGACAATGTAACTTCCATTCGATTATTTCCGATTAAACAACGAAACAATACATAATAATAAGATAGCACCAACTGTTGAACAAATCAGATTTCCAATAATGCTACCTTCATTAACACTTATTCCCATAAGTCCGAACAACCAACCACCAAGTACTCCACCTATAATTCCTACAATAAAATTAAGTAAAAAACCGAAACCTTTTCCTTTCGTCAATTTACCAGCTACATATCCGGCAAGAATACCAATCAAAATATACCACAAAAAATTCATAATGTAAAATTTAGAATAATAGATTAATTAAAAAGCAAATATAGTTTTTTATGTTCAAATTATAATGATCAATTTTATAATCCAAAACATTTATATATATATTTAAAATGTTTTCATTTAAAAATAAAGCACCCCATTTTCAACGGGGTGCTTTATTTTGGTTAATATCAAGGTACTAGCCTCAAGGCAAAAAAGATTGTTTTAGGTTTCCGCTGACAAAGATGAAGTATTTTTTAATACTTTCCAAATAAAAAAACATATTTTATAACATGTTTTTAAAGTTTCTCTCGACAGTGATAAACCTAAAACAATTATAGAAACCTAAAAATCAGAACATTATACTACTCTGAAAAAACAATTATAATTTGTAAAATTTATCTATTTCTACAAGAATCCGAAGAAATTTAACATTTCAACATCGATCCTATAAAGAAAATTTGAAATTTACTTATCCTGATCCGGAGCGATAAAATCAGCAGCTTTACTACGTAAATCATTAATCTTATCTTGTGTCTTATCAGATAAATCATCTAACGCATTTATAGCTTTATCCTTAAGATCTGATACCTTCTCTGTTACAGATTGCTTTACTTCTTTTGCTTTTTCAGTATAACCTACAACTTTATTCTTTAAAAACGTATCCCAATCAGGGCTTCCTTGATTTTCAACAATATAATCTCTCACACATCCAACAGTTTGTCTTGCTTGTTCATAAGTAAGGCCAACTTCATTTTGTAGTTTTTTTATTAAAGCCTTTTCCATAATATTAAACATTTACGAAATTTCAAATAATATTTTCTTCTTGTTTTAATAACAAGCATGTATGTGTTTTTGTTTTTTTTGGTATTTTTGTCCACAATAAATCATGTTTTATGAAAAACACAAAATACCTTTTCCCTATTCTTTCCCTTTGCATTTTGATTTCATGCTTCTGGGGAGAAAAAAAGAAAACACAAATCATTTCTACTCATGATTTAACAGCTATTAAAGACAGCGGAACCATTAATGTATTGACTCTTTACAGTTCCATTTCATACTTCCTGTACAAAGGAGAAGCCATGGGATATGAGTATGAGTTATTAAAAGATTTTGCAAGTTCCCAGAATCTAAAAATAAACGTCAAAATAGCATCGAATGTAAACCGCCTCACCGAAATGTTACTTAACGGAGAGGGAGATTTAATTATGTATAACATTCCCATCACCAATGAAATGAAAAAGTTGGTGACATATTGCGGAAAAGAAACCATTACCCAACAAGTTCTCATACAAAGGTCTAACCGAACAGATACGATTTTAACCGATGTAATACAACTTATCGGCAAAGAAATCTGGGTAAAACACGACACTAAATACTATGACCGGTTAATAAACCTAAATAATGAAATCGGAGGAGGAATTGTTATCCGAGATATACAAAAAGACACTGTTAATTCGGAAGACTTGATAGAGTTAGTTGCAAAAGGAACCATTCCATATACGGTTAGTGACGATAACGTTGCCCGTTTAAACAAAACTTATTATTCAAATATAGATATCCGGTTAATATTAAGTCATCCGCAACGTTCATCATGGGCTGTAAGAAAAGATTGTACTGAATTGGCGGAAGCCCTTGATCGATGGTCGTTGGAAAATCAAAACACTCCCCAATACAGGGCTATCTCCAAACGATATTTTGAAATGAGTAAATCAATATACAACGAATCTGTAACTGAATTGGGAAAACTGTTTGCAAAAGGAAAAATTTCGCCTTATGATGACTTATTTAAAAAATACGCTCCTGAAATTCAAAAAGACTGGCATTTGTTAGCTTCCATTGCATACCAAGAATCAAGATTTGACACAACCGGTATTTCCTGGGCAGGTGCAGTGGGTCTTATGGGATTGATGCCCGCCACAGCAGAAGCCATGGGAATTGATGCAGATCAAAGAACAAATCCCGAAGCTTCCATTCAAGCCGCTGTTAGATACATTAATATCGTGGAACGTTCTTTCAAAAATATTTCTAACGAAGAAGAAAGGGTTAAATTTATATTAGCATCATATAATGCCGGAATGGGACATGTTTTCGACGCCCGGGCATTAGCCCGTAAATTCGGAAAAAATCCATCGGTATGGGATGATAATGTAGAAGAATACATCCGTTTAAAAAGTTCCCCGGAATATTATAACGACAGTATTTGCAAACACGGATACTTACGGGGAACCGAAACAACAGCATATGTCCGGGATATTGTAAGAAGATGGAAATATTACCGGGAAAAAGTGCCTTGATTTTTACCAAAATTCAAGTTCCATTCCCCTGAAAGAATCATCAATTACTCCATCATTATACACTAATCTGCCATTTACAAATGTTTTAGCTACTGCATGAGTAAATGCCTGTCCCATCATAGGAGACCATCGACATTTATAAAGAATATTTTCCGGAGTTACAAGCCATTTTTTATCCGGATTGACTAATACCAAATCGGCATAATATCCCTCGCGGATGTATCCCCGGTCTTTTACATGATATAAATCTGCCGGAGCATGACACATTTTTTCAACAATTGTTTCCAATGTAAAAATGTCTTTTCTTGAAAGTTCCAGCATGGCCACCAAAGAATGTTGTACCATAGGACCTCCTGATGCTGCTTTCAAGCAAGAACCCTCTTTTTCAGAAAGCAAATGAGGCGCATGGTCTGTAGCTACAACATCAAGCAAGCCCTCTTTCAATCCGTCACGTAATGCCAACATATCCTTTTTGGTTTTCACTGAAGGATTCCATTTAATAAGATTTCCTAAACGATCATAATCTTCATCACAAAACCAAAGATGATGAACACAAACTTCTCCCGTTATTTTCTTTTTAACTAAAGGTTTCTTCTCCAGTAAAGACAATTCTTTAGCTGTAGACAAATGAAAAAGATGCAACCTGCTATTAAAGCGGGTAGCTAAATCTACTGCTTCAGAAGAAGATACATAACAAGCTTCTTCGCTTCTAATAAGAGAATGGAAGTGAATATCCAATTCTTGCCCATACATAGCTGTATAGTGAGCAATATTTGATTTAATAATAGCTTCACTCTCGCAGTGCACTGCTATTAACATATCTACTTCTCCAAATATTTTTTCTAAGCTACTCTTTTCATCCACCAACATGTTTCCGGTAGAAGAGCCCATAAAAACCTTAACAGCAGCTGCACGTTGTGATTCTATGCGCTTAAGTTCATCAATATTATCGTTAGTAGCTCCTATAAAAAAAGAATAATTTGCCAATGATGTTTCCGCCGCACGATCAAATTTCCAATTCAAAGTATCTACAGAAGTTGTTTGAGGAAAGGTATTCGGCATATCCATAAAAGATGTTACCCCACCGGCTACTGCTGCACGGCTTTCACTATGCATATCTCCTTTATGAGTTAATCCAGGTTCCCGGAAATGCACCTGATCGTCAATCACACCAGGCAATAAATAATAATCATCCGCATCAATTATTTCAGATTTGGAAAGTATTTCATCCGGAACATTTTCCTCATATACAGCTTCAATATATTCTCCTTTAATAAGTACAGAAGCCCGAAAACGACGGCCTTCGTTAATTATCATTGCATTTCTTATCAGTTTCATGACTGGTGGAAAGATTTATGATTCTGGTTATTTTCTTTCAGGATACTTTCTAAACCAACTTCCTATTTTCATACGGATTACGCCTAAAAGCCCTTCCCCGAAAATAGAACCGTTCATTTTTGATTCTCCGCATTCTCTGTTGATAAATATAATCGGAACTTCTTTTATTTTAAATCCGCATTTATATGTAGTAAATTTCATTTCTATTTGAAATGCATATCCTTTGAAACGAATTTTATCTAATCCGATGGTTTCCAATACTTTTCTTGTGTAGCAAACAAAACCTGCCGTTGTATCGGCAATTTTCATTCCACTTACGAACTGGACATATTTTGATGCATAATAAGACATCAAGACTCTTCCCATCGGCCAATTAACCACATTTACACCACTAATATACCTGGAACCGATTGTCATATCAGCCTCTCCAGAAGCACATGGAGCGTATAAACGTGGTAAATCTTTAGGATTATGAGAAAAATCGGCATCCATCTCAAAAATATATTCA
>JAVBMM010000037.1:0-6618 GCA_031552425.1 Bacteroidales bacterium
TTGGATGTTGTATTATTATCATGAAAATCCTCTGTTCCATAATAAATAGCTCTTGCTGCATCATCGGTTATGGAAGATACTTGATTACCATTGTAAGTATATGATAAATTATCCGTAGCTCCTAAATTATAATACGAAATCATCACGCAACGATGCAAATGCAACATATTACCATTTTTGTCGTACTGGTAATTAGTGCTATAATCTCCTCCTCTGTCTGAAGGACTGTCATAATAACCACCTACTTCAAAATACTCAGCATTTGTCAAACGATTCAATCCATCATAAGTATAATGATACCTTCTAAACATATCATCTTCGTTTGAATACCATTTCATATAAGAAATGTTACCATTGTATCTCGGATTAGGGCCATCCTGGTATTTGAGATATTCACTAAAAAACACACCATCTATTTCTGTGACCCAACCCCTGATATTATATTTATAATTAGTAGTCCTGTATCGATCATTATTAGCAGTACTTTTCTTTACCCTTCCCAATTCGTCATATTCGTTTTTGGAAAGTAATTTTTCGGCTTGGTTGTTCAACTGATGTTTGGTATCTATCAAACGCCCGGCATGGTCGTAGGTATAAGTATAGAGTTCCGTTAACGGAGCTTGGTTGCCTGCCGTATGTTCAGTCAACTTTTTCAGGGTTTGCCCGGTAAAAGTATAGGCATAATATTCTTTGTCCAGACCATTCAAATGGTTAGTCGATTTCTTTTGTATAATACGGCCTTTATCGTCGTAATAGATTGCCGTAACAATTTCTCCGCCATTTTCCCCTAAAAGCCTCGCACGTGTACCTATCAGTAAACCTTTGGCGGAAGCATAAACCCGTCCATAACCTGCTTTTTCTTCGTATGAAAGGTTGCTCCTGAAACCGACTTCTTGTTCCAACAGGTGTTCATAATCATCATAATGGTTTACCAGTAAAGTTTTATCGTAAGTAATTCGGGGAAGGGTATTCCATGTATAGCCTACATAAATCTACTCTTTTTTGTTTAAGTAATAATTTTGGAACTCACCCTGCAGACCTCTTGGATTAAGTTTCTTTTCATCGATTATAGTCCAATCTTCATTCTCAAAAACCCTTTGTGTTTCAAATATTACATTAATAACATTAGCTACATTTGATAATATTATTCTTTGAGGAGATTTTAATCCTTTTGTATCTTCAATCCAAAAAGATTTTACCCGTTCTTGAATGGCTACTTTTCCCAACTGACCCCATAACATAAGTGTATCTCCACTTTGAAGTATAGCTGACAAGCGATAAGATATATTCATTCCTCCTTTATCAGTTACATTAAAAATCATTCCTTTTACTTTTTTTTCAAACCGTTCATTTACAATAATTTTATCTCTTTGAGGGTAACTGTCTAAAATTAAACAACTATTTCTTTTCTGCCAATTTCCAAAAACATCAATTTGAAGTCCCATAATTCCTTTCATTTTATAACTAAAATGTCCATCGGGATATAGAGATATAGTTTCAAAATAAGAATATGTTCCTTTAGTAAACTTATATGAATAAGTACCAGTTATTTCATTCTGAGAAAAGATTCGATTGGAAGTAATAAGAAAAAATATTATTAAAAATCCAACTATTTTATTTCCTTTCATTTTCTTATCCCCCAGCCTTTATTAAAATCATTGTCATATCCCTTGTATGCATCAGAAGGAGAGAGTCTGAGAGTCCCAGAATTAATGGTATTATTCCTAAGTTCTTTGCCTATTTTTGAATTTATATTAATTGGACCTTCTGGTAAACCCTCATATGCAGGAGGAAGCATTGTTCTCCCAAAAGATCTTACGTCAGAATTACCCCACTTATTTCTTGCTGGATTAGTAAAGAATAATACTCCAGAGCTCAACATTCGTTCTCTATTATATGCTGCAGTTTCGTCAGAAATATCATATAAAGATCCAAATCCTTTTCCATCAAGCCTAAATGAAATTTCTCCTTTCTCGTATTGATATGCATGCTTTAATTCATGTCCTACTAGTCCTAGAGAAGCATCTCCAATCCCAATCATAATGTCACCTTTATCAAAATAGACTCCACCACCTTTGCCTCCTGAATTAAAAACACGATATACCTGATCGGATTTTTCGAGAGTGGAATATTCTTTCAAAACTGATTTATATGAATCTTCCAATTGTTCAAGGGCTTTTTTCATTCCCTCTGACAAACCTTCTGCCTTTAGCGCTTTTTGAATAGAACCAAATTGGCTATTCATTTGATCCTTATGTTTTTTATAAATCTCATCCGGATCTTCAACTATCATTCCCGTCGGGTCAACATATTTTACAGGGTTATTTAGACAGTAAGCATACGGACTAACCGAATAATCCTTTTCTGCTAGTGGATCCGGTCCTTTCCAAATACCTTCTGTAGCGGAATACATCCGGGCGCCGTAGTCGTACCAATTCAGTCTATGGTCTTTTTGTTGTTCCTTGCCATTGTATTTGTAGGGGTGATCATTTTCACAACTAATACCAAACATCGACCCGAACGGATAATAATGGTTACATTTATCATTATAATATTCATCACTCATCACCCGGATACTTCCCAAGTGATCTTTTATGTAATAATTGTAATCATACCTGTTTCCTTGATGATAAATATGTCCGTTAGGTAAAAGGATACGTTCCAATACATTATCCCGGTAGACATAATTATTAAGGTAATCAATCGGAGAAAGTTCATAGTCAAATTCAGATTCTTCCGATTCGGTGGTTTGGCTCAATGGACTATACTGATCATCAAGATTTGTCCCTATTATCATCCTCCGCTTTACGCCTAAAGCGTCATATACATAAGTCAAGGTATTTCCTCCTCCAAAGGTAATCTTTTCAGGTAAATTCAAATAATTGTAGGTAATATTTTTAATCCCTTTATTTAAATCCTTGTTTACATAGCCATTAGCGTTGTATGTGAAATCATCCGAATCTTTGTGATTATCCCGAAAGGCTTCCGAACCATAAAACAATAAAGCTTCTTCTGTATCAGTAATTGAAAGCACTTGGTTACCATCGTAATTATAACTAAGATTATTAGCAGATTGTAAGGTGCCATCATAATTAGAAATACCACGGAACAAATGCAACATATTCCCATTTTTATCGTATTGATAATTAGTGCTATAATCTCCTTATCTGCCTTTTCTTTTCAATTTGTAATTGCATAATTCATATTCTTACAAAACAAACAACTATTTTATTAAATAAGATATCATCCATATTGCAAAGAAAAAAGAAAGTGTAATAAAAAAAACAATAATCCTATAAACAATTAAGAGTAAAGGGTTAGATTTATATTTGATTTTTCGAGATACATCAACAACTTCGGTTTTACAAATAATATCCCCCAATCTTTTCCCTCTGTTATTCATCATATAAAGAGCATCTATCGGTTGCAATAAAGCTATTATATTTCTTACAATAATATTTCGCAAATTAGCAGCGTCTCCGTTTTCTGTTATAATTTGTAATTTTAAAATTCTTTTTCCTATACTTTGCCCATTAATAATATCTTTACAAAAAAATAAACTATAAATGATTGCTGTAGCCAAACTATAAACACAAAGAAAACTTCTATTTATATTAGTCATTAATATAATCAATATAAATACTTCTAATACTCCTAATATAGTTATATCTATTAGAAATGCTGTAAATCTTTTTTTGATTAATTTTCTCACGTAGCTATTCCTTCGTTAATAAATCGTATAGGGCCTTTGCCGTTTTCTCTGTATCTAAGCCTAATTCAACACCCAATCCAAGTGCTGCTTTAACTTTTAAATCTGCAGCTTTTACTCCATTTTCTGTTGTTGTAGTTGATCGACTTGTAGATTGATTTGTTTCTATTGTTTCTGTTTGATAAAATTCGAATACTGAAACTCCAATTGAAATATTATTTTCTGTAACGGTTGTTTTTCCTGTGTCAGTTGTTGTAGTTCCTGTACTAAAAGAAACGACACCTGCATCAATTTCAACACCTTTACTTGTTCGTGGTGTATTCTTACCTGGAGTAAAAGTTCCATCTCTAACTCCTATTAAATCAAAGGACCCCGCGTTAGCGTCTAATCCAACTTTAGCAACAGAAATATCAATATTTGCAGAAGCTTGAAATCCTATAGATATAACTGCTGTAGAAGCTTTATATAAATCTTTAGCAAATTGCAACCAATGTGCTGGATTTTTGGGGTCTCTTCCATCCGGGTCAACAAATTTCACCGGATTATTCAAACAATAAACATACGGACTGATGGAATAATACTTCTCAGCTAATGGATCCGGTCCTTTCCAAATACCTTCTGTGGCGGAATACATCCGGGCGCCGTAGTCATAATAGTTCAAACCATACATCCGGTCAAATTCCTTACCGTTGTATTTGTAGGGCTGGACACTTCCAGTCCATGATTCCAAAATCCGATGTGATTTTTTCAATAAATACATCAAATTGTACCTGTACAAGATAAGATACGAAAAAAATAGCTCATAATTATTTTATTTTTTTATGCGAACCATATTGTACTCCCTTTTTGTAGAGAAGATGACTTTTATAATCGATAAAACTATAATTTGCAAATTTAACTATTGAAGCTGTTGAACTTTGCCAAAAAGATTTAACATAATTAAAGTTTGCAATTGGAAGATAAACGAATGATTGAAAATTTTTATTTCCAATGTTATGATATTGAAAACAACTACATAAGTCACCTGATATTGGAGTGGCATAAACAATAATTTTATCCTTTGCCTTCTTGTTTTCTGTCCAACCTATGCTAATAGTCTGTATTTCAGTGCGATTATTGTCTATTAAAGTCATTAAATTATCAACATCGGATTCATATTCTTTGGAGAAACCTAGCCTTGTTTCGTTTGTTGAAATAAAAATATCAATACTATCTCCTTTCTGACAATCATCTAGATTATCTTTTGAAAATTCACCTACAACCAAATATAAAGGATAAAGATAAAAACTCGTATCTTTTATTGAATCTATTGGAGCTATCCAATAGTATTTTTGAAAATTCTTATCAATATTCCTTTTTGACTCAAAAGTAATAATTAAATACTGAACTTGTTGAGCATAACTTGACGAAAAAATCAATAAGAAAAAGGTAAACATTAATTTATTTTTCATAAGCATTTCTCCATATTTCATCAACTTCTGAAGAAATTAATCCTCCTGGAGGATAATCCATTAGTCCTCCAGTTGAGTTTGGATAATTATCATTTAATTTTAAAGTATGTCCTATTTCATGAGACAATGTAGTCTGAGGAGAATTTAGAGCTTCTGTAACATAAATACCATTACTCAGGCCCAAAGAACCTTCTGTTGGGCGTGTAGTTACTACAGCAGCTAAAGCTTTAATATTATTTCCTCCAAAATCCTTCTGACTAGTTTTCAAAGCATGAGCTGTTGCAATTTCTCTGATTTGTCTTGTCGTTCCTCCTTTCGTATCAGCAGTTTCAACTCCACTCACATTAAACTTAAACTTTACTGTTTCACCTAAGGAGTTTTTGGTTCCTTTTCCATTACTACCATTGTAAGTATCACTTAATCTTTGTTTTACATCCACTATTCTTTCATTATTAGATTTCTCTATTTTAGTATTTTGCTTTTCAATTTTGGCAATTTGTGTTGTAGTCGCATTTTGAGGTATTGACTTTTTTTGTTCAACTAAAACGACAATATTTGATTCAATAATCTTATTTCCATTTTCGTCAGTATATTTTATACCTTCTTTTCCTGTGGGGTCTTTATATCTTACCGGATTATTTAGACAGTAAGCATACGGACTTACCGAATAATACTTTTCGTCCAAAGGATCCATTACATGCCAACGACCTAACAGAGGATCGTAATGACGGGCACCGTAATCGTAATAGTTCAAACCGTGCATCCGATCAAATTCCTTGCCGTTGTATTTGTAGGGCTGGACGCTTCCAGTCCATGATTCGTCAGGGAAAGGTGTCCCGAATGGAAAGTATTCGGTGCGCTGTACAAGTTCTGTAGCATTTGCTTGCTTACGGACAACATCCCTGTTATTCCCTAAATAATCTTTATTGTAAAAATGATCCGTTCCTTTCAACAATGCTCCCACCTGCTCAAACTGGGTATAACCTCCCGGAAACAGTATCTTGTCTATATTCCCGTTCTCGTAAATGATATTTCCGGCATAATCTTTGGTCACAACATGTGCAATCTGAGCATCCTGCAGGTTGGCTACTTCTCCCTGGCTCAAAGGTTGCAACACATGAGGTTTTACAGTAACATGCTTGGTTTTCAGCTTCACGCCTGAAGTATCGTAGTGTTATTTTAATTTATTTAATAAGTTTTTCTATATATGGTATACCCAAATAATGATTCTTTATTCTATCTTCAATTTCAAAAGCTTCCCAAACAGCAGCACATTCTAAGCCTTCAATTTCATCCTTTGTCGTTGGTGTTATTTCCCCTGTATTAGGATTATACAATTCAAAATTCGTAGGATGAAGAGCATCTTGAATAAATTGCATAGGGAGAATTTTTAAATCGTCACGAATTGGCAATTTACCTACTTTCAACCAATGTCCTTGTGTAATAACATCATTATAT
>JAVBMM010000094.1:0-12240 GCA_031552425.1 Bacteroidales bacterium
TTAAGAAAGCATCCAAAGTACTTCCTACAGCAGGAGGAAGTTTTGTTTTCAATATATTTAATACTGTATCTACAGCTATCTGAGCTACTGGTTCTGATAAATTAGCTTTTTTAGCCACCATTTTTACGATTTCGTTTCCCATAATAATAGATTAATAGTTATTATTATTTTATTCCTACTCCTTCGGACAAGGCGTTTGCAGTATTTTCAATTAGGTCTTTTGCTTTTACAGCTTTATTTTCACAAGTTTTACATAATTCGGTAATGTTTTTCAATTCACGAGCTTGTGCTACAGTTCCGTTGAAAATTTCATCCGTACGATTACTGTTGATATGTGGGCAGTCTTCGTAAATATGATATTTTGTCCCTGATTTTGTCCAAAACACGCTATTTCCACCAGTCAACCCTTCTACTACAGAAGTTTGTTCGGTATATTCTTCTACTGAAGGTGGATTGAAATCAGCACTTGAAATACCGGCTATAACTAAAGCAAGGACTGCAATACCACCTAAAATGCTTTTTTGTTTCCCATCTAAATCCTTATTGGTAAAAACAAGAATAACTAAAGGTAAAAAAGCAATAACGGAAATAATAACCCCAAGTTGGTTTTGCAAGAAAAATTTTATCTTATCTTGCTTGGATGCCGGATCTAAACGATTTGCTTTTTTCCACAATTGTGAGCCAATGATAACTAACATTAAATCAATCAATATAAATACAATCATCCATATCCAAGTATTTGTTTCAATGGGCTTCACGCTTTTTAATAACACAAATATCGCACCCACTTCTGCAGCGATTGCCAATATCCATAAAAGAATAGCAAACATCCGTAATTGTGTAGCCTTGCCTTTTGCTTCCGCTGTAGGAACGAACGTTGATTTTACAGGAGCATCTCCGTCACCACCACTTACTTTTGTAATTTTTTTTGTAGTCATAATTTTTTAGTTTTCACTGGTTATACACTTAATTTTTAGTTTTTTATATATGTTATTTGCAAAGTTATACTTTTTTTGTTTTTTGATAAGTTTTTCTTTGTTTTTTAATTGACAAAATGATTTTGAAATTAGTTCTTTTGTTTAATGAGTGTCAGTTGAAGCTACTTAGTTATATAACAATGTAGATTTTTTCTAGAAAATTAGATAGCTAATTTTTCCGGTCGATATTGATTCTTTTGATTAGTTTGATACTTCCGCTTAATAAATAGTATAGTAATATCAAAGCAATAGCAACTCCCAATGGATATTTATAAAGTAATACAATAGGTTTATACGATTCTTCTTCGTATTTGATGGGATGCAATTTATTCAATTCTGTATATACGGCTTGCATTTCTTTTTGGCTATCCGCACGAAAATATTTTCCTCCGGTAGTTTCTGCAATCTGGGTTAAAAGGGTTTCATCGATGGCATAACCTCCACTGGTACTATTACCTATTCCTAAAGTATAAATAAGAATACTGTCATGTTTGGCAGCGGCGGCAGCATCCAGGGGTGAAATGTCTGTTCCACCGTCTACTCCATCGGTCATAAGTAACATTACTCGTTGTTTGATGGTGTCTTCTTGAAATATTTTGATACCAAAGGCAATAGCTTCTCCTATGCTCGTCATTTGTCCTGCCATACCTACTTCAGTTTGATCCAATAACCAGTTAATAGTCCCTAGATCAGTAGTAAGAGGAGCTTGTAAATAAGCGTGGGTAGCAAACATTTCCAGACCGACTTGGTCACTTTTTCGTTCTTCTATGAAGTCTTTCATTAAATACTTTACGGCTTCCCAGCGAGACATGAGTTTCCCGTCGACCGACCAGTCTCTTTGTGCCATGCTAAACGAAATATCGGCAGCAATAAGAAAACTACGGACAGTACGAATTTTTTTACTCGGTTGGCCGACTAATTGAGGAGATGAAACTGAGGCCAATAAACACAACCAACACAAGATGAGAGTACACCAGGCAAAAAAGTTTTTCTTAGAAATCCATGCACCATGTTTAGGATGTTGTCCGGATACATCTACTGTACGTTTAAAAAATGGAGCTAATAATGCAGAACGGCGTCTGTGTAGCGCCGGTAGTAACCAATAGACGAGTAAAGGCAACGGTAGTAGAAGAAAAACCCATTTGTGGGCAATCTCAAAATTCATGTTATTGGCGATGTATAGGAGCATGTCGATGTTGTTTTATCCATTGTTTTGCTTTACTTACAAAATCCATTGTCTCTTTTTCATCAGGTTGATTATTGTCAACCAAGTATAAATGTGTCAGTAAATTTTTATCTGTTGTATTAAAAATGACTTTATTACATTGATTATTCAAAAAATCCAACCATTCTTTACTTTGCAGCGAAGCTACTTGCTGTCTTCCATGCTGGCGGATAGTTATTTTTTTTATTATTGAATTAGTAACATAAAGTAATTCGATATATTTTTTTTCAGTAGCCAATCTTTGTTGCTCTTTATTGATTTGTTTCAGGGCTTTCCTGCGATAACGGTTTTTACGGTAATGAATAATAATACCAATACCGGTAGTGAGAAGAGATAATATCAAAGTAACCGCTACAACATTCCAACCCGGAGCATTCAGACTGAATGAAACCGGAGCAGGTTCTATAAATTGACCCAATGAAGGTATGCTATCGTTCATAACTTTTTATTCTGGCTTTACTGATATAAATACGAACCCATTCTTTTTTTTATTTGTTCTTCAACAGGAGAATCTGTTGTAAATACAGATATTGGAATCCGATAGTGCCTGAATTCTTCTTTCAATGCAGAAAACCATTTTTTATAATCCGATTCATATTTTTCACCCCAAATTCTTTTATCGTTGTTCCAATTGATTTGATGGTTTCCATCGCTTAACAACAAATCTCCTGAAGGTAATTTCGTATCCATGGGGTCTTCTACATGAACAAGAATAATATCATTGTGTGCAGCCATGCTGCGTAAATGACTTTTACTTTTATTGTTGAGCTTTGTTAAATCGGTTATGACGAGGATTACATAATCGTGGGTGATAGATAACCGTGTCCGTTCCAACATAGAACTAAGTAAATGAGGATCCGAATTGACTACTTGACGTGTAGGTAAAGCATTATTACGGTCTGCAATTAATTGTAAGAAATGTTGTACCAATGCTTTACTGCGTTTTGGAGCAATATAGTCACAGCCTTCGTCATTAAAAACTAATCCGCCTACACGATCGCCACGTTTAACGGTAAAGAAGGCGCTAAGAGCAGCTATGTGCGCTGCTGTAACCGATTTTACATAATGTTGAGAACCGAAAAACATAGATGCACTTTGATCAACAACTAGGAATGAACAATGTTCTTTTTCTTCATTGAATACCTTAGAATAAGTATCATTGGTTCTTGCAGTTACACGCCAGTCAATGTTTCTGATATCATCTCCTGCAACGTATTGTCGCACTTCTTCAAAATCGAGTCCACGTCCACGCATTTTTGCTGCATGCTGACCTGCCAGGATTGAATAAATATTCCGTTTAGGTAAGAGAGCTCCTCCTTGAGCGATGTATTCAAAACGCATCAGATCCTCAAGGTTGGTTGATATTTCTGATGGATATGCCATTACATCACTGCTACATTTTTTAATAATAAATCAATTATTGCATTGGCATTTGTGCGGTCGGCATTTGCTTCGTATGACAATATCAAGCGATGACGTAACACATCGTGAACGATGTAACGAATATCATCCGGAGTAACACTTTTTCTACCATCAAGCCAAGCTACGACCCGGGAGCATTTATCTAAAGCAATAGTTCCACGAGGACTTGCGCCATAATTGATCCAGCGTGCTAAATCTTTGTTGAATTTATCCGGATAGCGAGTTGCCGAAATAATGTCTACCATATATTTTTCTGCCGCTTGTGTTACTTCTATTTCATTGATTTCTTTTCTAGTATCAAAAATTACTTTTTGGTCGATCGGTTTTTGTGTTTGCTTTTCTCCTTTGCTCTCATTTCGTACCAATTCTACAATTTTTCCTTCTTCTTCAGCATTGGGATAATCAATCTCAATTTTCATGATGAATCGGTCGAGTTGTGCTTCAGGAAGTGGATAAGTACCTTCTTGTTCTACCGGATTTTGGGTTGCTAAAACCATAAACAATGGTTCCATTTTATATGTTTTTCCGGCTACTGAAACCTGGCGTTCTTCCATTGCCTCCAATAATGCGGATTGCACTTTAGCAGGAGCACGATTGATTTCGTCTGCAAGTACCAAATTACTGAAGATGGGACCTGGCTGAAAAACAAATTTTTGTTCGGATTGTGGTTGATAAATTTCAGTTCCGGTAACATCAGAAGGTAACAAATCAGGAGTAAATTGTATCCGGTTTAATTTACAATTCAAATTGGCAGCCAGACTTTTTACAGCACGTGTCTTGGCTAATCCCGGTAAACCTTCAAGCAATACATTTCCATCTGTTAGCAGGGCTATAATAATTTTCGAAATCACATTGTCTTGTCCGATAATGCTTTGCCCGATATTTTTCTTGAGAGTTAAAATTTGTTCTAGATTTGTCATGTCTTTTTGTAATAAAAATTTTTACATTTAAGTTTTAATTATAACCATTATGAAGGCATATTGTTCACGTTTGCTTCTTTAATATAAGCCAAGACGTGCTCTGCCAGAAGAGAATCGGACAAACGTCCTAATCCGCCGTTTGTTATTAGATAGTCTTTTACTTCTTTCGCTTGCATATTGTTTTCTTCTGCAATGAGTTTGATACGATCGTCTACATCTTTGTTGTTGATTTCAATATTATCTTGTGAAGCAATTTTTTTGAGTATTAACATCAGTTTAACGCGGTCTAATGCCGATTCATTTTCTTCTTCCGGGCTATTTTCTTCTGTGTCAGAGTAAATTAATTCCTCTTCTATTAATGAAGGATGGATTGAAATTTCTGTTTTTTCCAATAATTTTTCAGAAATCTCATTCAATATATCTTCATCATCAATAGATTGTATTTCCAGATTTATGTAATCCGGTAACTCGAATTTGGGCATTTCTATGAAATGGGCTTTGAATGAGAGTGATTGATTACGTTGTAATTCTGCATCGTTCACTCCAATGGAAGAACCAGCTTCTAAATGATGCTCTTTCATTGCACGTCGACAGAAACGCGTAGAACAAGCAGCTACCAGATCATTTTTAATTTCGTTTTTGAAAGTTGATTCTGTGATACTTGCTGGAACTTTTCCCGTTCGGAATCCTTTAATTGGAATTTTGGCATAACGTTTTAATAAGTCATTGTAATCTTCTTCGATCTCATACCAATCGAGCGTGATTTGGAGTTCTTTTTCAAATTCATCTAAGTGGTTGATAACTATGTTCATATATTTATTTTTTGGGAAAATGATTTTGTCTTAGAGATACTCTATATGATTATTTTTG
The DNA here is from genome assembly GCA_031552425.1 of Bacteroidales bacterium. Lineage (GTDB taxonomy): Bacteria > Bacteroidota > Bacteroidia > Bacteroidales > Azobacteroidaceae > JAISFI01. The sequence goes on from JAVBMM010000094.1 coordinate 5,415, forward strand.
TGGAGGTACATCATTAGCTACTTCGTATCCTAATCGGTGCACAATTTTGCGTATGTAAGGGTCAATATGATCAAAATAGTTGTACAAACCTTTGCAGAGATAATTTAATCCGGGTTCTCCTTGTTTGGTTTTCAATAGGCGATTTTTAGGGCATTCTCCAGAACAGGCAAACAAATAACGGCATTCACGACATTTGACTGGCAAAGTAAAGTCTTTGGAGTAGCCAAAATTTTCTTGTTCTTTTGAAATGGCCATATCGATGAGTGGAGTTTCCTCCATATTCCCAAGTTTGTATTCAGGATATACATAGTGGTCACAGGCATATACATCTCCATTATGTTCCATAGCTAAGCCTTTCCCGCAGATAGGGGAGAAGATACAAAGAGGAGACGGACGTCCCATCCATTGTTCCACTGCACTATCGAAGAATGGAACATAAATATTCCCTAAATCATGTTTAAACCATTCGTCGAAAATAGCAATTAAGAACTTTCCATAAGCTTCAGGCTCTACACACCAAGGTGAAACAAATGAATCGGGATGAGACGGATCGGCAATCGGAGAGCCTTCTTCGGGCATTTCATTAATTTTCCAGTGTTGTGGAGCGGTATTGGTATAGTTTTTAGGCTCTACAATAGGGATAAATTGCATTTGCTTGCTTTTTACTTCCTCACGTAAAAAACGATATACATCGAGAGGATATTTTACATTCAGGTTATTTATCACTGTAAGTGTAGCAAATCGAACGCCGTGTTTATTGAGAAGTCGGGCAGAATTCATCACTTGTTCGAAAGAACCTTTACCTGAAGTATAAGTACGATAGGCATCATGCATATGCTTTGGACCATCTATACTTAATCCGACTAAAAAGTTATTTTCTTTAAGGAATTCGCACCATTCATCGTTGAGCAAAGTACCGTTGGTTTGAAGGTCATTTTCACAGCGAACATATGAAGGTGCATATTTTTTTTGCAGTGCTACTACTTTTTTGAAAAAATCCAAACCTAATAGAGAAGGTTCCCCTCCTTGCCACGAAAAAACAATTTCGTGTGCATTTTGCTGGGTAATGTATTGCTTGATAAAGTCTTCCAACAACTTGTCTGAAATTCGCCAATGACTATCGGTACTCAGTAATTCCTCTTTGCTTAAATAGTAACAATAGTCGCAATTGAGGTTGCAAATAGGACCAGTCCCTTTTATCATTACATGCATTCGTACCATGGGTTTTCCACGGAAAAGTTGTTGCTTATTTGTCATTTATTTAAATTTTGATGAGTCTTGAAAAATTACGCCTCAACAGAATGAACTCCGTTGAGGCGTATTTAATTCATTCAACCGCTAAGTTAAATTATTTTTCGTAAGAAAACACTTTATTGAAATCTTTTTTCATATCTACTATCATCCAACCTTTGGCAGGACCTTCCACCAATCCTCTTTTTAATTGTCCGATGTGAGAAAGGCTATCATAAGCTATTTCTCGTACATCGTCGGTATGATGAAGGAGTAATGAAAGGTTTGGCAATGAATTATTTGTTGAAGTCCATTCAAGCATTTCAAAGTCACCATCTGAATTACCAAATGCCAATACGGGTTTTTTACCGATGATATTATAAATACCTTCCGGTTTACCTACATTGTCGTCGTTGTGCCAAACTTCAGGTTTAAGGCTAATTTTACCATTTTTATATTCAGCTTTGAACATGGTTCCGATTATTTGTTCGGCAGGAATACCATACGCTTTTTGGCTGAAATTACGGATAAACATGGAAGAACCTCCTGATACAATGTAAGTTTTAAATTGATTATTTCGTAAGTATTGCAACAATTCTACCATCGGTTTATATGTAAGGTTGATATATTTTTGATTGAATTTGGCATTTGTGGCTGTGTCTAACCATGCTTGTGCCATTTTATCAAATTCATCAGGACTAACAGCTGTATGAGAAATGGCAAAAGATTCTAAAACTCCTTTTTCACCGGATTTCATAAATGTAGCTTTATCACCGGATACAAGTGCTTTAATTTCAGGTTTTTTTTGTAATTCGGCACTTTTTGTTGCTATTTCTTTAGTTGCGTCGATCGAATATACCATTTCAAAATATAATGGTTGCTCACACCAAAGTGTTCCATCATTGTCAAATACAGCAATACGACTTTCAATAGGAATAAATTTATCACTTCCCTCTTTAGTGATATTAGTTACAAAATCAATGATAGCTTTTTTATTAGTTCCTTCATTCCAAGAGGGTAAAGGATCCACATTAATTTTTTGTGATGTATTGTCGCTTTGTTTACAAGAGAATGCAAATAAAGCTAATCCTATTATAAATATATATTTTTTCATATAAAACGAAATTTATTTTGGTTTGTAATTTTTTCAAAAAGCCACTCCTAAATTTAATTTAAGAGTGGCTTTTTCAATAAGAGAATTCTCTCTTATTTAGTTGCAATGCTTGCATTCAGTTTTTCAATTACTTGATCTATTGAAAATGATGCAGGACGTTGGCGTGGAGGAAATTCTTTATAAGAAGATAGGTATTGTCCTACTTTTTGTACAGCAGGTAGAATAAGAAATGCTCTATCCATCATCCATTTTTCATAATTAATGGATCCATCTACACCATATTCATACGGGTCTGCTAATAAATCTACGATAAAAGGACCACGTAATTCTACCATTGGGTTACGCCAGATTTCCATTCCTTTTGCATATTGAGCTGCAAAATTATATTTGAAACGTTTGTCTCGGTAAGCTACCAAATTTCCATCATCATCAAAATATACAAATTCAGGACGAGCAGATTCTTTAGTTTTACCTGTCAAGTAATTCAATTGATTGTATCCATCCAGATGTACTTTAAAACTTTTTGAACCGGCTTGAATACCTTTTGTAGAATTTTCTCTTAAGTTAGGATCACCTCCAGCTGCGGCAACAAGAGTTGTCAACCAGTCTTCTGCAGAAAACAATTCTGTAAAATTAGTTCCCGGTTGTATTTGTCCTGGCCAGCGAACTAAAGCAGGTACACGGAATGCACCTTCCCAGTTGGTATCTTTTTCAGAACGGAAGGGAGAAGAGCCTCCATCAGGCCATTGGTTTTTCATTGCACCATTATCGGTAGTGTAGATAACGATTGTATTGTTTGCAATTCCAAGATCATCTAACAACTTTAATAATTCACCTACCATACCGTCATGTTCGGTCATTCCGTCAGCTTGTAATCCTAATCCGGTCTTACCAGCTGAAGCAGGTTTTAAATGTGTCCAAACGTGCATACGAGTAGAGTTAAACCAAGTGAAAAATGGTTTATCAGCTTTTACCTGACGGGTGATAAAATCTTTAGCAGCTGCCATGAATTCTTCATCCACAGTTTCCATACGTTTTTTTGTTAATGGTCCTGTATCTTCTACTTTACCATCAGCAGTGGCACGCAAAACACCACGAGGACCAAATTGTTTTTTGAACGCTGGATCTTTCGGATAATCAGGATTTTCAGGTTCTTCTTCTGCATTTAGGTGATAAAGATTACCGAAAAATTCATCAAAACCGTGAACAGTTGGTAGGTATTTATCTTGGTCTCCCAAGTGGTTTTTACCAAATTGCCCGCACATATAACCTAATGGTTTCAAAAAATCGGCAATAGTTGGGTCTTCAGCTTGCAAACCAACTGGAGATCCGGGAAGACCTACTTTGGTTAAACCTGTACGAAAAGGAGCTTGTCCGGTAATGAATGCCGCACGACCTGCGGTACAAGATTGTTGCCCATAGTACTGAATAAATACTCCTCCTTCATTACCAATACGGTCAATATTAGGAGTAGTGAATCCCATCAATCCACGACTGTAGACACTGATGTTAGATTGACCAATGTCATCACCAAAAATCACCAAAATATTTGGCTTTTGGGTTTGAGCCTTCTTTTGTTGAGCTTCGGCTTTTTGAGGAACGATGGCTCCTGCTGCCAAAATAACTCCTACTGCAGCAACTTTACCACAGCTTTTCAATTTTTGTTTAAAGTTTACTTCCATATCACAATATATTTATTAATAAATAAAGCTGATTTTTAAGTTAATTAATTTTGAATGTTATAAAGAAATGAATGTTGAATAAAAATATATAAAGATTACATTTCATAAATGAAACTATTCTTTAGAAAGATTTATTAATAAACAATAAACAAGTAAAGGAAAAAAATGTTTAAGAAATAGTTGAATAATTTTAAGTGAATAAGAAGAGTTGCTTTGTTTTTAATTGAATAACGACAAATATTACTCCTTAAAATTATTTGTAATTTTGTGTTTCCAAAATTTTTTTATGATGAATGATAAAGAGAAGGAAACAGTTTCTGCTATGATTCGGATTTATTGTCGCTTAAAGCATCGACAACAGGATAAATTATGTTATTATTGTCGTCAATTGGAGATATATGCTCATGAACGTTTGGAACGTTGTCCTTATAAAGGAAATAAACCCGTTTGTAGAAAATGCCCTATTCATTGTTATAAGCCTGAATTTAAGAAGAAAATCAAAGAAGTGATGAGATTTTCAGGTGCTAGAATGATATTTTATTATCCCCTAGATATGATCAGGCATTTGTGGCAAAAGTGAAATAGATATTTACTTGTATATTTTCCTAATTATAGGTATTTTGGATAATATATTATATAGTTTAACTTGAAAAGAAGAAGGGCGAAGATCTTCTTCTTGTAAGTATCCACTTTCTTTTAAGATACGAATAGCTTTTTCTAAATCTTCTTCCCGCACTTGTAGTTTGACTCCTCCAATAGCATTGGAATAAAAAGGATGTACTTGTGCTGTCAGTTCGTCTTGCAAAAAACAGTATATTCCTTCAGATTCCAACCGACTACGGATAATACCGGCTTCATGGGGATATGTAAATGTTTTGATGGTAACTAAATCATTATTCATAGTAATATTTTGCGTCTGTTTACAAAGATAATGATTTTCTACAGATGATAGAAACGAAAAATTCATTTAAATGAGTTTTTTATATTGTTTCATTTGTATATTTGTAAAATCTAACTTAAAATTTCACAATGATTATGGCTTCAACAAGTAAATTTTGCCAAAGTTGTGGCATGCCAATGAAGAAAGACCCACAAGGTGGAGGTACAAATGCTGACGGAACAAAAAATGAAAAGTATTGTAGTTATTGCTTCCAAGATGGGGATTTCACTTTTAAAGGAACAGTGAAGGAGTTTCAGGATTTTTGTAAGGAACAAATGATTAAAAGTGGATTTTCAAAATTTACAGCTTGGATTTTTTCCCGTGGAATGAAACGCTTGGAAAGATGGAAAAATTAAACATGATTTTCCAGGTAATATTGTTTATATGCTTTTTTAGAAAGATCAAGTGTTGACAAAATGAAAGGAAAAACTGTTTTTATTACCGGTTCCACAAGTGGAATAGGTGAGGCTTGTGCACATAAATTTGCTGCCAACGGATTTAATTTGATTTTAAATGGGCGGGATCAAAATAAGTTGGTTGAACTGAAAGATGAAATAGAATCATGCTATGGAATTGAGGTACTGACTTTACAGTTTGATGTGAGGGACAGAAATTTGATTGTAAAATTGATCAATGACCTTCCTGATAAATGGAAGTCTATTGATGTTTTAATAAATAATGCAGGTTTAGCTATAGGATTAGATAAAGAATATGAAGGAAACTTAGATGAATGGGATACTGTATTAGATACTAATATCAAGGGCTTGTTGAATATTACCCGTTTATTGGTTCCAGGTATGGTTCAAAGAGGGAGTGGACATGTCATAAATATTGGTTCCATTGCTGGCGAAGCTGCATACCCGGGTGCCTCTGTATATTGTGCAACAAAAGCTGCGGTGAAGCTTTTATCAGATGGATTACGTATTGATTTGGTGGATACACCTTTACGTGTAACTAATATCAAACCCGGATGGGTAGAAACTCATTTCAGTATTACTCGCTTTCATGGAGATAAAGAGCGAGCAGCTCAAGTTTATGAAGGGATGAAACCTTTAACTGCGCAAGATATAGCGGATAGTGTCTATTTTGCTACTTCAGCACCAGCTCATGTTCAAATTGCAGAAATATTGATTATGCCTGTTAATCAAGCTACAGGAACTATTGTTGCAAGACCGTTAAAAACGAGAACTTAATGTAAGTCATTATAAGAAGTAATTTCTCTTTTTAAATAGTTAATATAAGTAAATTAATATTTGTATATGTGAAATATGTTGCTTGCTTTTAAATGTTATTTCTATCCTGAATCAATCATTTCCCTTACATATACTAAAAACGGGCATTTTCATTGAAAATACCCGTTTTTTTTATGAAATATAATAGGCTTGCAATATGTCTACAATAGGGTTGCAAGACTCTTACAATAGGACTGTAATGTTTCTACAGCCCTATTGTAAGATGAAAATAACAAAATATTACCGAACTCACTTATCTGTTTTTATTAAATATAAAAAATAAGTTAATATAAATTAACTCAAACCTTCTACAACTCCATTTACCAGATCGATGTTCAGGGCTTGGGGTACTTTAGGGAGTCCGGGCATTCTCATGATTTCTCCTGCAATGGCAACGATAAATTCAGCTCCGTTATTGATAACAATATCGTTTATTTTTATTTCAAAACCTTCAATTGTATGATAGGCTTTCGGATCTGCAGAAAATGAATATTGTGTTTTGGCAATACAGACAGGATAGTGGCTGATTCCCATTTTTTCTATCCTTTGAATCATTTTTTCTGCTTTCTCACTAAGAACAATATTATTAGCTCCGTATATTTTTCTTGCAATTTTATTGATTTTAGTT
>JAVBMM010000104.1:0-9551 GCA_031552425.1 Bacteroidales bacterium
GCATACGGCAAAACGTTTTGCCCTACAAGGTGCAAGTATGAGAAAGAAATAACTATTTTTGCAACGCTGAACTGAATCGTGCAGAAAAGTGAACGGGTATCACCGATTTGACTGGGTGGGTATCAACCGTTTTTTCCAGTATATTATCATTAATGCTTTTTGCAACATTTGCCTGTTGTTGGTCAAGCTTTTCTTTAGCTTCTCTTTCCCTTTTCCTTTGGTGGTTAAATTCTGGACTCACAGATAAAAGCATCATGACTCCAAAAACTTTCATGGTAGTAATTGTTTGTTGAAAGTGTTGCGAAATCCCATTCACCGCTTTTCTGATATCCCCTGTTGTTATTCTTTGGTTTGCAGGAGGGATGGAATAAGGAGTAACAGGAATATAAGGTGGAGGTGGAGTTACAATAGGGAGTGGCGGTATTACCCCTTGTTTACCATCTGGATCCACCAATCTTACAGGATTATTGGCACAATAAGTATACGGCGAGGTTGAGTAATATTTCTCCGCTAATGGATCCATCGCAGTAAACCGTCCTAAAGCTGGTTCCATATACCTCGCCGGGTAATCATATAAGTTCGAACCTTGCATCCTATTAAGCTCCTTTCCGTTGTACTGATAAGGCTGCTTATTTTGATCCGTTTTTATATCAGAGGATGTGTCCAAAAAGTCCACACCCTCTTTGAAATACTACAATGTAGGAGGGTTATTAATTATTCAAGCTTTGTAAAAACATAAATATCCCCTCCTTTATCAGAACAGTTCACAAATATTTCGCTAGGAATACTGTCTACCAGACTTATTTCAGTTCTCCCATCACAATCTTCATTATTATAATCAAATACTATTAGATTATTCTTTATATAAGAAGGCAGTGCTGAAACATTGCCGAGATTATAATAGCCAAGATTTTCATACTTATCATTATATATGTACAGTAAACCAGTGCCTCGTTTAGAATCTTCCTGATTGCCAAAATAGGAAGATACATTTAAAATATGGAGGTTATCATGCTCTATAGTATTAATATGACCAAGATAAGTCACATCGAACTCATTTACACTATTCCCTGTAACTTTAAAAATGTATTTTTCTCCAATTGCATTTTCTTTAAGTACAAGTTCTCTGCATTTCTCAGGAAAGTCCTTGTTCAATTGTGTTTTAACTCTTTCATTCTTCATACAACTTTGGAATGAAAAAAGTAAGATCATAAGAAGTAATACATTTGTTTTCATAACCTTAATAAATTGAGCCAGCTAAACCGATAGCAGTTAAAGTACATTCCATTTTTACCGTTTTCCTTTAAAGTTTTATTGTTATCAAAGCTGTGCGCCCCATAGCCTTGTGATAAGGTTATAGCTTCTTCACTGCAATAATTTATAGATTATAATAGGGTCAACCACCAATGGCTGACCCTTATATATAACTATAACAATCTAATACGCTCTAATTACTGATATAACTCGTCATCAGTAAAAGTCCATATTTCAGGTTGGTCATCAAAGTCAACCTCCACACTATTAAAACTTAGAGTCCATAATGGCTCTTCAGGGAAATCATTCATACGTAACCAACACAGATTTTCATCATATGCCTTTGTTACATAATAGCATTCTCTATTTTGGGCAGGCTCCCAAATAAGATATTCGCTGAATAAATCTTTCAAATCCTTCATAATTAATTTATTCCAAATATTTTATTTACTTCTTTATTAGGTGTAGTCCCTTTGTTCATTATCTCTTTATATAAATCTTCTCCTTTAAAACCTTGTTTTGAATATTTTTCATAATAATACTCAAATGGCTGTATAGGGCTTTTTGCATCTATTTTCTTTCTATTTACTTGATCATTCATCATTTCTCTAACAGCTTGTTTTAGTTCATTTCTTTGGTTGACCACTTTTTTTGCATTTGACCTGGTTGGTGCAATGTTTACATTAATCCTCTTAACCATCTGGTTATACACTTCACGAGCTTCTTGGTTAGTCAATGATCTTTCTGGTATTGACTCAATTAATGATGTTCCACCTTTTTTACTGATCAAAGACTCAATCCCTTCTTTTGCAGCAGAGAAAACTTTCCGACCAGCAGAAACATAACCTGTAAACATATCTGCAACAAACATTGTAACTTCACCAGCAATGTAACCTGCCTCATATTGTTTATTATCCGTTTTTGCCCTATCCAAACTAAAGCCTTGGCTTTGTGCGTAAGTTTTTTGAGCAAACATGTCTAATGAATATGACTGCAATGAAAGCGGCTTACTTGGATCATGCCCTATTAATCCATGGGAAAACCCTCTTACAACATCAATTATATCTTCTCCTTTAGGATCTATCAATCTTGTTGGGTTATTCAAGCAATAGATATATGGGCTCACCGAATAATACTTCTCAGCTTTCGGATCCATTGTAGTGAATCTCCCTAAAGCAGGTTCCATATACCGTGCCGAATAGTCATACAAGTTCAAACCATGCATCCTATCAAGTTCCTTTCCATTATACTGATAAGGCTGCTTATTCTGATCCGTTGCCGAAGTCTCTGCAAACGTCATACCGAAAGGATAGTAATGCGAACGTTGGACAACTTTTCCGTTCGAACTTACCACTGCCCGGTTATTACCTAAGTGATCACGAAAATAGAAATAATAAACACCACCTTCAATATACCCTCCATCGACAAGAATACGTTTCAAAGCAGTTGCATTACTACCTGTACCCTCATAGATCATGTTTCCCACATACTCTGTGGTCTTCGTATTATTCAAAGAGCTCACGTTGATGGCCGAACCAATAGTCGGGGCAGTAGAATAATTGGAGTTCCATTTTTGTACTACTCTCAGCTTCTTACCATCTGCTGTGTACGTATAGGTATTCCGCGCTTCCGCCACTGGACTCTTGATGTCCATTTGCTCAGGCAAAGATAGCAAATTGTACGAAATATCACTGATTCCTTTACATAAATCTTTTATCAAAGCTCCATTGCCATTGTAGAAATATGTCGAAGAAGTGCTTGCAGGAGCATACCGTTTGAAGTCATTTGACTCTACCAAAGACACATTAGGGCCCATTTCAGTGACATTCGTCAATTGATTGCCCGTATAAGCCATCCGGGTAAAGTTATCAATAAGTCCATAACTGCCGCTTCCCATGCCCGCTGTCGTCTTTCCATAACGTTGAAGTGTAAGCATGTTTCCCTGCTTGTCGTAGGTATATGCAGTGCCATATTTTTCATAACCGATACCTGTGTAATCTGCCGATTTCAACCTTGATAACGCATCGTACCCAAACACATATTCCCGCTTCTGCCCATTCAGCGTCCAGTCCATCTTACTAATGTTACCATTATAAGCATACGTCAGGTTCTCGGTGAATTGTGTTCCTTTGATACCTTGTACCCACGAACGGATATTGTAGGTAAAACTCTCTGTCAAATCGGCACTTCCGTTACGAACAGTTTTACTCAACCGTCCCAACTGGTCGTATGTATTACTTGCCAACACCACTTCAGCCCCCTGATTCAACCGGTGTCTGGTTTCCGTCAATCGTTCAGCATGGTCGTATGAGTATGTATAATACTCCGTCTGCACAGCCCTACCCCCTCCAGGAGTATGTACATGCATCTTTACCAACGGTTTTCCTGTGAAAGTATATCCGATATACTCCGCTTCCGTACCTCCTAACTGGTTGGTTGATTTGACTTGTATCAACCTTTTCCGGTAGTCATAATACATGGCCGAATACAAGGTGGTGGATCCTGAACCTGATTCAGCTACAAACGTTCCGGTGAGCAGTCCCTTGTAATTACCAGTAAATCGGTTGCCATATCTATAGCTGGGAGAAGTATAATCCAATCCGGTATAGCCCAGAAGTGACTGATAATCATACTTGTCATAATAGTTGGCAGTCAGCACCTTGCAACTTATTGGTACAAAGTTGCAGATATTGTATCCCTTGCAAACACCCACTGTTCCCGCCCATTTGGCAGAAACTACCACAGCACCAAGAGGATCTGCCAAATAGTTAAATGAATTGGCACACGTACCGGTGACTACCGTCCTGCCTAAAGCATCCGGAATACTGAAACACCAAACTCCCTTACCTCTTTGTACACTATCCTGTGTAAGAATCAACTGATCGGCCTTATCGTAGATGTAATACACCCATCCCATACCAGGTAGTTTTTTAGCTATACAACGGTTCATATTGTCATACTTATACAGATAAGCCAATTGCTGTATGTTTACATCTGTATCCGACCAAGACTGTGACGTTGACAAAAGTTTATCTACGGCGGCAGGAGGTAAAACAGCCCGTTTGTTGCCATAATAATCGTATATATAATAAGTATCATGGAACACGCCATCATTTATCTGACGGCTAAGGATTAATTGCCCGAATTTATCCTCAAACTCGTATGAAGTGTTTCCCTCCTCATCCTTTACGCTTGTCACATAGAGTGAGGATGCAGGGTAATTGCCTATGCACTTAATTTCAATCTTTGTCCGGTCATTAGTCGTTGTATATTGACGACAAACGAATGCAGAGGCAGTTCCAGAGGTATCATTACCATCCTTGTTTGTTAAATAATCCGTTCTTATACTGTGGGAATTGGGATACCAGTTTTGCCCGGGGCCGTATTTTTCGAGGATGCGGTTCAGTGGAGAAGCTTCATAAAGGCTCTTGGAATAGGCTTTCGTGTCACCGTCATACATAGCCTGTGATTTTGAACTTATATTGCTTAAAGTAGTAAAAGCTCCACGATTTCCGGCTATTGGTACAGGGAGCCAGGTGGTAGACTCCCGATCCATAGCATCATATTCCTTGTAGGTTACTAAATCATGCTTGTCAGGATTAGCACCTCTATGTACAGTTTGCACCGGACGGCCTAAGTCATCAAAGTATTGGATACTTTGCATGCAATCTTTCAATGGTAGATAATTGGCTGTTTGCGAACTAACTATGGGAGTTAATTTAAGAATGTAATTCTTATCAATACTGGCAGTCAGCCCATCATACAAAGAAGTAACGGGGGTACCTTCGATGGTTAAGTTAATATATTGGTTGCGATAAAATCCTCCGGATATTACATAGTAAGTCCCTGGCATCAAAAAACCTTCGTGATATTGCAATTCATCTATATCATATTTGTTCAGTTTATCATGGGGCATTTTATATTCATCCAACAAAGAAAAATAAGAATTGCTATCCGATGACATAGTTACATTCATCGGAATGCTCAACTTAAAACTGTACACCATTCCATTACAACTTTCTTCTAACCATTGGTTTTCCTGCATCTCAGTAAAATGCTCATTCTTAAATGTAAAAGGATCACTCATTGTCCCTACATTAAGAACCGTTGATTTAATAATTGTATCAATAAATCCATCGCAATTGTTTCCTTGCGAAACCACATAGTAAATCCCAGCTGGCAGGTTGGCTATTTTCATGCGGTTACAGTTTACATGGGCAATACTTCCATCACGGCTATTGCTACTCCAAGCAATACATTTACCCGATTCATTCAATAAAAAGATATATGTATCAACCAGTCGAGAACCATAATGTGAGATTTCTATACCAGAACATTCTCCAACCTGAAACCGGTAAAAAACATCATTACCTGGGCTTTGCACAAACTCATTGGAATAATTATCCGTAAATTCGCGGGTGTCCAAACCGGAATAGTGTTCCACATTATCATGGAGATATCCGAAGTCTAAAGCTGTAGCCATTGTATTCTGCCCATACAGTTTACAAAGACACAACATAATTAATATGAATGTTACATTTCGTTTCATGATTACTCAATTTTATTGTTTTTTATAGTGATATTCGTATGATTCCAAGACGCTTTTCTCGTCCTCATCCGCATTCTCTTCTTTTATATAAGTTTCTTTCAGTCGGCCAAAGGAATCATAATCATAATAAGTAGAGAATCCTGCCGGATCGGTTACCACAGAGATACCTATCAATGGTTTATGTTTATAAATACTTACATGCGCATCTGGTAGTTTTGCATGATTTTGCAAGTTCATTATCATCTCCCAATCGGTATTGTTTGGTCTGGAATTATGTGTTATTGCATTAAGCACAGACCTGCCTCCTAAAGCAGCCTCTACATCAGAATATGTAGCATTTTTAATTTCAGCTATTAGATGTTGTCCGCTATAGCCCCATATATAAACCGTTTTTAAACTGTCGTTTCTAACTATATATGTAGGATTACCGTAATTATCATAGCCTTCGTAAGATTCCTTTGTGAAAAAGCCATTCTCAAATGCAGTAGAGTTTTCAGCTACAGGCGTGGAAGTGTTTAGTTCTTTAATCTTATCAATAACAGGAATATTATTTTCAATCTTATAGTTGAATGCTAAGGCTGCTTGTACCAAAGGAGAAGTGTTAATGCTATTATGAATGGTTTTCATCACTTTTAAAGGCTTACTCAACATATTTTTGTCGAACAGGCTTTTTTCACCGCTCCCTAACCCATTGTACGAATAGTCAGATACATATTTGTAATTCATTGAAGCTTCGTGACCATTGCTGTTGATAGTGCGCTGTTCCGAAAGGAGAGATTTGGGGTTGTACTTGTAAAACTCAGTATAGGTAACCCCATTCGAATCGACAACTTCCTTCTTTTCAAGTAGACAAGGTGTCAAGAACAGTTTATAGGTGGCTACTCCTCTGGCGCTAGAGCAAATAGAAATATTGCATTTGCTTTCAGCCGTACTCATGTTATAAGTATATAGCTCCCTTTCACATTCTTTATTCAACTGATTGTATGTCGTTTTGGATAATAATTTTCCTCTGAAAGCAGATAAATCATTAGTAACATACATCCCACTTTTTTCCAGAATTTCAGTAACAGTAGCTTTTGTATGACCCCAAAAACCTTTGGGAACCCCACCTAACAGAACTTCTCTATCTTCAATTGTATTTGGAATGTCCGCGTTTGATGAATAACGATAGTGTATAGAACCATTATTCGAGAACTTTTCAATGACATCACTATAACCAATATGGCACTCTGGCAGGTTTTCGTTGAATCCTAGAGAGTTGCTACTTATATCTTTATAAGTGATATGATAATCGTATCTACAACGGATGTCGGTTGTATATTGATAAACATTTTCGAATGCAATGTATTTAGGCTTGAACCCTAACACTCCACTTCCAGCACCAGTTCCAGGCATAACATATTGAAAATCCCTCACACGAACTTCCCTATTGGTAATCGACTCAATATCCTTCAACTGTTTTACTCTTGCCCCACCACAATAAATTTCGGTCGCATTTTCTTTCAAATCAATTTGCAGTTGTTTGATGTTCCGTTCCAAGTATCTTCTATAACTATTTGGTTCATAAATAATTTCTGTCATACCACCTGTAGGGTAAATCACCTTTTCCAACAATGCGATATCGTAGAAATTTATCACTGTATTTCGGGCTGCATAGTCATGTACGTAGTCGGCTACATCCTGAATTTTAGTATCCATTCCCCCATTCCAATAACCCCAATGATCTAATGAAGTGGTCAATGGAGAAGGAAACGTCTCGGGTATTTTGTATTTAAACAAATATTTTTGTCCGTTTTTCAATAAGTTATCCAGAAAAATATACTTCCCGAAAGTTTTGTAGTTAAATGTTACTTTCTTGACCTCTACTGAATTGTAATAGTGCGAAACGCTGGAAAGCAGTATGGTAAAATCGTTTCCTCCAAAAAATGATACTCCATTTACGGTGTCAAACCTGATTTCTGTTCCACCATCTATAACCGCCTTCTTTATAACAGGAAAGGATACATTATCCGTTACAATGATTTGGTTTGAAGTCTCATTTATACGATTACTAGGTGGGTAATATATACTATCATTACATGTCGTATTGGTTAGTATGGAATAAGAAGAGTACAGAAAATAATTATAACTATTTGGTTGGTTCTTAGATTCATATTCAAATTGTACTTTTCTGTTGTTGGGTGCTTGGATAGATTTTAAATACCAAGAAGTGATATGTCTAGGTTTTATAACCATTTTTTCGGGATTATTTGGTAAAGAATATTCTATATATGTACTATTCCCTCCTAATTCATATATATACCCATCTGGAGTCGTTATTTTTATGACGGACGCTACAGGGATAGCAGTCGTACTATATTCCTGTACACTTAAGCCACTAATATCGATTTTATATCCGTCTCCCGAAAGAGATATGGGGGTGCCGTTGTTACCAATAATGAAGCGTCCAGAATGTCTTCCAAACGAGAATTGAAAAATATCAGGTTCAAAATCATATTTGAGATCTTTCAGATAATACAAATTATTGGAAACGAGATCCACATTTATTTTCTTCAAATCCGTCTCCGTATATTGTTTGAAGGAACCGTTCCTAATAGCAACAAGAAGTCCGTCTTTCAGGTACTCCCTGGCATTGTTGGAGCGTTTTCCTTTAGTGTCGTCCGGAGTACCTTTAACGATCCGGGTCACTGCTCCACCGAAATTCAGGAACCAGTTGTAGCCTACCAATGAAGGTCGTTTTGTTGGTACAAATCCAGATGAAACATATTTAATTGACATAGGCAGGTCAAAATCATTATCTTTATACCCATCCAACTCAATTTCCATATCCAGCAATCCGTTATAGTGGTTGATATTCAGGTTACCGTATTTCATAAAATCGGTTGCCTGCGGGGTCGATATTCCTATGTTTTGCGGATTGAAATAAAAACTGTTGAATCCGGTATTTATAAAACTATCCTGTGCTTTCGTACCTCCTGCGCATATCAGAAGGCAAAGAAGCCATACTGTTTTACTCAAAATATTATTTTTCATATTTGATTTTATTAGTTGATTTCTAAAAATTATTACTTTAGTAGAGTCGGCATCCCCTCCCGGCGCCAGGGAGAGGAATACCTTCTCATTGGATTATAAACTCAGGGAACTGCCACCAATGGCGCCCAATACAGCACTTGCGACTGCAATAATCACTTTCAGGATCGTATCCCAAACTGATTTCTTCATGATTCTCACACCTCCTTTCGAAGCATTAATCGGTTAATCACTCAGTCTACATCCGCTGACCGCACTTCTCCACCTCGCACTTCTTCGCCAAAGCCTTATTCAGCTCCTCCTTAAGCGAGAAAAGTTCCGCATGCATCTCCCTCACCTTCAAGCTCAGCTCGAAATAATCTTTCAAAGCCTTCTCCAATTGCCCGGCCAGGAATCCGTATTGGCTGGTAATGAGCTCGGTGAACTCTTTCATCTCTCGGGTATCCTTCTTCCGCAGAAAAGGAAGGACTACCAGCAAGCACTCCAATGCTTTCTCCAAAAACTGTTTCATGATTTTTGTGAATTAAGGGTGAATACTGGGGTTATGCGCCCGGATCGAAAGGTTTCGGTTCTTTATCATCTTCCTCTTCCACCGGATTGTTGATGCGGTCTACATCCTTGAACATTAATCCGTCGGTACGGGTAGCTGCCGTGCTTGTGTGCAGACGGATCTCTTTATTCGCCTGGAAGCAGATACGTAAGCCGCTGATGTCGGCTA
>JAVBMM010000172.1:0-36394 GCA_031552425.1 Bacteroidales bacterium
CGGAGTATTGTCACCGTCAAATTCATAGAAAGAAAGCAATTCTCTCATTTCCATTTCAACAAGCTCCAACATTTCAGCGTCATCAACCATGTCACATTTATTCATGAAAACAACCAATCTTGGCACGTTTACCTGACGAGCTAACAAAATATGTTCACGAGTTTGAGGCATCGGACCATCAGTAGCAGCAACTACAATGATAGCACCGTCCATTTGAGCAGCACCAGTAACCATGTTTTTAACGTAGTCAGCGTGACCCGGACAGTCTACGTGAGCATAGTGACGATTAGCAGTTTCGTACTCAACATGTGAAGTATTAATTGTAATACCTCTTTCTTTTTCTTCCGGAGCGTTATCAATCTGATCGAAAGATTTCACTTCAGAAAGGCCTTTCTTTGCCAATACTGTAGTAATAGCAGCTGTCAAAGTAGTTTTACCATGGTCAACGTGACCGATTGTACCGATGTTAACGTGAGGTTTCGACCGGTTAAAATGTTCTTTTGCCATAATTTAATGATCTAATTTATTGATATAATTAATGTTACCTTTCAAACTAGCAGCCGACAATTGATAACCGACAATAAAAATCCACTTACTGTCAATTATCAATTTCCTTTTATTTTACTCTACTTAGAGCCGATGACGGGAATTGAACCCGTGACCTCTTCCTTACCAAGGAAGTGCTCTACCTCTGAGCTACATAGGCTAGTAGAGCGGAAGACGGGACTCAAACCCGCGACCCTCAGCTTGGAAGGCTAATGCTCTATCGACTGAGCTACTTCCGCAATTTTAGTTAAGAGTTAAGAATGAAAAGTTAACCTATTCTAAAACCTTAATTCTTAATTTTGTGGGCAGTGATGGATTCGAACCACCGAAGGCGTAAGCCAGCTGAGTTACAGTCAGCCCCATTTGGCCACTCTGGTAACTGCCCCTCTTTAATTAAAAATGAAAAGTTAAAAACTATTTTGCAAAACGACATTTGCATTAATTCTTAATTTTTCACCCCCTTAACTTTTAATTATTTTTGAGCCTCTTGTCGGATTCGAACCAACGACCCCGAGATTACAAATCACGTGCTCTGGCCAACTGAGCTAAAGAGGCATTAAAAAGCCGCTCCTCCAAAAATCGGGCGAAACGGCTGCAAATTTAGATATTATTTTTGAATCAGCAAAATAATTCTGTATTTTATTTTGCTCTCTGTTTTTCTTTGAATTTAACCAACTGTTTTTCAAGTGCACTAACAACTTCATCAATAGACTCCTCAAATGTATCTGAAATCTTTTCAGCAAAAAACTCCTGATTAGGAACTCTTAATTTAACACCTGCCTCTTTATTCATTGCAGACTCCGGTTTAACTACCTTCAAAATAACTTCCGCAGATTGAATACTATCGAGATATTTATCCAGTTTACTCACTTTTTTGTGCACAAATGCTTCCAACTGTTGGCTCGCATCGAAATGAATGGTTTGAATTCTGATTTCCATAACATATATTTATTAAGCTCTCGGATGAGCTTGGTGATACACTTTTTTTAATTCTTCAAATGTAGTATGCGTATACACTTCTGTAGATGACAAACTTGCATGCCCCAACAATTCCTTAACCGCATTTAAATCAGCCCCATTATTTAACATACTTGTTGCAAAAGTATGTCTCAAGACATGAGGGCTTCGCCTAGACAATCCCTGAATCTGAGAAAGCTCTTTTTTAACAATTTTGTAAACTATTGAATTTGACAAGGAACGACCATCTTTTCTAACAAAAAATGCACTTCCTTTGTTTCCGTCCTCTTCACAACTTACTTCTCCATCTCTTACATTAATGTAAGCAATAATTTTATTTTGCAAATCCTTTGCAAAAGGGATTATTCGTTGCTTATTCCTTTTTCCTGAAACTTTCAGTACACATGCACCCAAATCAATATCTTGATTTTTCAAGTTTACCAATTCTGCACAACGCATTCCTGTCAGGTAAAACATTTCCAAAATCATTTTATCTCTCTCCCTTTCAAAACAATTCTCCACATCTTGCCGGTCAAACAATTTATCCACATCCGCCTGTTTAAGAAAAGAAGGAAGGTTTTTGCTTGCTTTAGGGGTAGATACTTTTTTCATAGGATTATCTCGAAGGACTCCTTTTTTTTGTAAATACTTATAAAATGATTTCAATGAACTGACTTTCCGTTTTACAGTCAACGGCGAGTTATTGTTTTCCATCAAAACGACCATCCAACTTCTGACCCAAGCGACATCTACTTTCAGGGGATCAAACTCTCCTTCCTGTTCTAGAACAAATGCTTCGAATTGTCTCAGATCAATCCTATATGAAAAAACCGTATGAGAAGAGTAATTCTTCTCATAACGGAGATATTGTTCAAATGATTCTATCCACATAGATACGTCACCCAAGGATTTAAGCAACGAATATACAAAAAGGGATTCTAAAAATCAAGAAAAAGGGGAAATTTATTCTTCAGTTTGTTGCATTTTTTGCACATAAACTGCATGTAATCTTTCTTTTCTTTTTTCCACAGAAGGCTTGGTAAAAGCTTGTCTTTTTCTAAGCTCTTTTACAATTCCTGTTTTTTCAAACTTTCTTTTAAATTTTTTCAAGGCTCTTTCAATATTTTCGCCTTCTTTCAATGGAACTACAATCATAATAATTTTATATGTTTAAATACTTGATTTCAAACTAAATCTAAATGGGATGCAAAATTAATGTATTTTTTTTGATGATGCAAATTTCGGTCACTTAATTATTTTTATTGGCAATAAAAACACAAAAGAAAAAGGGAAATCTCCCGACTTCCCTAATTCAACCTTTGTTAACCTTAAATCTAATACTATTATGAAAAAACCACAATGCAAAGATAAATGATATTTATGTCACTGTCAACAGTTTTTCCCATAATAAGTGTTAAGAATAAAAGGAATTAGCTTTAAAGAATGCTAAAACACATTCGATACTTTTTTTAGAATTACAAAATTAAAAAATAAATCTAATCTGTTCATACCATCAAAAAATTCATATATCTTTACAACCATAAATTTATCATTATCATTATGAAAAACAAACTCTTCCCACTTGCAATGATACTGACGATTTTGTCGGTTATTTCTTTTGTTTCATGTAAAAAAAATCAGGAAATTATACCTCCTGTGGAATTTGCTCCTTATGTAAGCGCCTATACCGGCGGAATGATTTCTTCGAATTCAAACATTCGCATAGAACTCACCCAAGCAGTTTCTTCAGTAGAGCTTAATACTGAAGTCAAACAAAAGTTATTCAGTTTTAGTCCCGGACTCAAAGGGAAAGCATATTGGATCAATAATAAAACTATTGAATTTGTTCCTGATTCAGGACAGCTAAAGCAAGGGAAATTA
The DNA here is from genome assembly GCA_031552425.1 of Bacteroidales bacterium. GTDB lineage: Bacteria > Bacteroidota > Bacteroidia > Bacteroidales > Azobacteroidaceae > JAISFI01. The sequence goes on from JAVBMM010000172.1 coordinate 3,385, forward strand.
TACAATGCATCTTTCAAACTCGGAGAAATAACCAAGGTAGACAAATCCTTGAAAAATTTTGAATTTTCTTTTCGAGTAGCCGCTCAAAATTTTGTATTTAAAGAGTTATCTACCATTATTCGTTCGGGATCTCCTTCAATGGCTACTGTTACAGGAGAAATGCGTTTCAGTGACCCTATTCATGTGGAAAAAGTAAAAGAAATGATTACTGCCAAAATAAGTAACTCTCAAACTCCGAATCTACAAATAGAACCAACAAATGATCCCAAAAGATTTATTTTATCCATAAAAGACATTGAACGTGCAGATAAAGACTTAGAATTAAAAATCACAGGAAAAGGAAAAGTTATCGGCATTGATAAAACAGAAGAAGAAATAATAGAAATTCCCGCCAAATCACCTTTCCGGTTTTTATATGCAAAAACAATCGGGGAAGAACGAAATACCATTCAAGTAGCTTTCTCCGATCCTATTTCTTCCGAAAAAGATCTAAGAGGATTAATCACAATTCCGGACCTATCCCATTATGTATTTCAAATAGAAGACAATAAAGTAAATATTATTTTCGAACCAAGCTCAAAAACAGATTATTCCGTAAATATTTATCCGGGTATTCAAAGTGAAAATGGAAATGTTTTGGAAAAAGAATCGCATATTTCTCTTTACATCGATTCTTACAAACCGGAAATTGAAATTCCTTTACAAGGAAATATTTTACCCGACTCCAAAAACCTTATTCTTCCGTTTAGAGCAGTCAGTTTATCTGCGGTAGATATGCGGGTTATTCGCATATTCGAAAGTAACGTTCTCACTTTCATGCAAGAAAACTCCCTCTCATCATCGAATGAATTAAGGCGTTCGGGTAGATTGATATACAAAAAAACGCTTCGATTAGATTCCGATCCTAAAAAAGATTTGCACGCATGGGAAGATTATTCGGTAGATTTATCTGATATTATCAAGCAGGAACCAGGAGCTATTTATCGTATAGAATTGTCATTCAAACAAGCATATTCCGTATATCCCTGCGGAGGAAATGAAAAACTCAATACCACAGCAGATGTTTCGGAAGGAATGACCCGGATTTTGTCCGGAGAACTTACGGAAGAGGAAGAAGCTGTTTGGGACAGGCCTTATACCTATTATTATGATGAAAATGATTATGATTGGAATGTCTACAATTGGAACGACACGGAAAATCCCTGTACTCCAAGTTATTATATGACATCCAAATGTAGAGTGTCTTATAATTTGCTAGCATCCAATCTTGGCCTGATAGTTAAATCCGGATCATCAGGAAAAATTTGGGCAACCGTTAATGACATTTTAAGTACTCAACCTATCAAAGATGCAGAAGTAAAAGCTTACAATTTCCAACTACAACTCATCGGCTCCGGAAAAACAGATTCAGAAGGTTTTACTACATTTGATATTAAAGGCAAGCCTTTTGCTGTAGTAGCGCAACATGGAGAGCAAAAAACATACTTAAAAGTAATTGATGGAGCTGAAAACTCCCTCAGCCGTTTCGACATTGAAGGGAAAGAAATCAAAAAAGGACTCAAAGGATTCATTTATGGAGAAAGAGGAGTATGGAGACCCGGAGACACCTTGCACATTGGATTCATTTTGCAAGACAAACAAAGCAATATCCCGGATAGGCATCCTGTTTCCATAGAGATCTTTAATCCCAAAGGACAATTTTACAGCAAACAGGTTTCTTCTGAAGGATTAAACGGATTTTACACATTCAATATTCCTACCAGGCAAGATGATCCTACCGGGTTATGGAACGCCTATGTGAAAGTAGGAGGAGCTACTTTCCATAAAGCATTACGAATAGAAACAGTTAAACCCAACCGCCTCAAAATATCTTTGAATTTGGATGGAGAACGTATTGATGCTTCCAAAGGAAACATTCCGGTTACTATTTCTTCTTCATGGTTAACAGGAGCTACAGCGAGCAACCTGAAAACTAAAGTAGAAATGTCCCTTTCCAAAACAAAAACAAAATTCAAAGGATACAATAATTATATTTTTGACAACCCTGCTACAAATTTCAGCACAAGCGAATCAAATTTATTCGATGGAAATTTGAATAGTGAAGGGAAAGCCTCTTTTTCCATGAGAGTTCCACAAGCTAAAAATGCTCCTGGAATGCTAAGCGCCAATATTATTTGTCGTGTTTTTGAACAAGGAGGAGATGCCAGCATATACACACAAACAATCCCTTTTTCTCCATTTTATAGCTATGTGGGAGTAAACTTGAACGATGAAAAAGGACAATGGATAGAAACTGATACCGATCATACTTTTGATGTAGTCACACTAACCTCCGACGGGAAACCGGTAGATAGAAATAATTTACATTACGAAATTTACAAACTTGAATGGAGTTGGTGGTGGGAAAGCAGAGGGGAATCTTTCGATTCTTACATCAACGGAAGTTCATCCAAACCTGTTACATCAGGAACATTAAGCACTACAGAAGGAAAAGGAAAAATTAAATTCAGGATTAATTATCCGGAATGGGGAAGATACCTGGTATATATCAAAGACCGGGATTACGGACATGCTACCGGAGGGGTAGTTTACGTGGACTGGCCGGATTGGAGAGGAAGATCTTCCAAATCAGACCCCAGCGGAGTTACCATGCTTACTTTCACTACAGATAAAACATCATATGAAACAGGGGAAGAAGTTACAGTCATGATTCCTGCTTCTGCAGACGGGCATGCCTTAATTGCTCTAGAAAACGGATCTGCCGTCATTAAAAGGGATTGGGTAAAAGTATCCAAAGGGAAAGATACTAAATACAAATTCAAAGTTACCGAAGAAATGGCACCCAATTTCTACATCCACATCAGCTTGTTACAACCCCACGAACAAACCGTAAATAACTTACCGATAAGGATGTATGGAGTAGTTCCTGTTTTTGTCTCCAATAAAGCTACTGAGCTAAATCCTGAAATTATAATGCCGGATGTCCTCAGGCCGGAAAAAGAATTTGAAGTCAAAGTCAAAGAAAAAGAGGGAAAACCAATGACCTACACATTAGCCATTGTAGATGACGGATTGTTAGACCTCACCAACTTCAAAACGCCTAACCCATGGAATGAATTTTATGCCAGGGAAGCTTTAGGTATCAAAACTTGGGATATGTATAACGATGTGATCGGAGCTTTCGGAGGGAAATATAGTCCACTGTTCAGTATCGGAGGAGACGAATCAACTAAACCGGCCAACCAAAAAGCTAATCGTTTCAGACCTGTAGTTAAGTTCTTCGGCCCATTTACGATTGGGAAAGGAAGTTCTGAAAAACATAAAATAAAACTTCCAATGTACGTCGGATCTGTTAGAGTGATGGTTGTTGCCGGAGGAAACGGAGCCTTTGGTAATGCTGAAAAAACAGTTCCGGTACGTAGTCCGTTGATGGTGTTATCTTCCTTACCGAGAGTTATCAGCACCGGAGAAGAAATATTGTTACCTGTCAATGTATTTGCCATGGAAAAAGAAGTAAACAGCGTAACTCTTAAGATAGAAACCTCTGGTAAACTCAAATTAATTAAAGGAAATACTCAAACGCTCAAATTTTCCAAACCAGGTGATGCTATGGCGTATTTTTCACTTTCTTCAGGTTCTCTTCCGGGTGTGGAAACTGTAAAAATAACAGCAAGCGGACAAGGGCAAGCTGCAACGGAAACCATTGAGATAGATATTCGTAATCCGAACCCGGCTTCTGTTATCTCTCAAGATACATTGTTAAACTCAGGAAAAGAAGCGCAATTTAATTATCAATTAGGGGATCTTTCAGCAGAAAACTGGGTAAAATTGGAAGTTTCCCGTATTCCTTCAGTAGACATTAGCCGCCGTTTCGATTTTTTGTACGACTATCAACACTACTGTTCGGAACAACTTACATCTCGTGCATATCCGTTATTGTACATTTCTCAATTCAAAGAGATTGATAAAACGGAAGAAGAAAAAATCAAAGAAAACGTCCGCGGAGCTATTAAAAATCTGTATGGAAGACAACTAATGAATGGTGGATTTGTTTATTGGCCGGGACAAGCAGATGCCAACGAATGGATAACTTCCTATGCCGGAAGTTTCCTTGTGGAGGCTCAACGAAAAGGCTACGAAGTCAATCCTTCCGTGATAAAAAAATGGAAAGATTATCAACGTAAAGCTGCACAAAACTGGTCTCCCGATTACAAAGCAAAATCCCGTTACGGATACAATCAATATGACCTCCAACAAGCATATCGTTTATATTCTCTAGCACTGGCAGGATCTGCCGAACTCGGAGCTATGAACAGATTGAAAGAATTGCAAGATATTTCACTTTCTGCCAAATGGAGATTAGCTGCTGCATATGCCGTCAACGGTAAAAATAAAGCTGCCAATGAAGTGATTTTCAATTTACAATCAGCAATAGAACCTTATTCTGCAAGTAATTTTACCTATGGCTCTTCAGAACGGGACGAAGCCATGATTTTGGAAACCATGGTGTTGTTAGGTAATATGCAAGATGCTTTCCGACAAGCACAGAAAGTATCAAAAAGTCTTGCAGGAGAATCTTATTTCAGCACACAATCTACAGCATTTTCTCTGATTGCAATGGGAAGATTGGCAGAAAAAACCGAAAAAGGAGATTTGGAATTTGAATGGTTTTTAGATAGTAAAAAACAAAAGAGTATAAAAACAGGAAAAGCTGTTGTTCAAATAGATGTACCCTATAACAACAATACAGAAGGAAACGTCCTAATTAAGAACATGAGCAAAGGAGATTTATTTGTTAATTTAGTGACTAAAACAAAGCCGGTTATCGATAAAAATCCGGCAATCTCAAACAATATGAAAATTGAGGTTTCCTATACTGATTTAAATGGGAGGCCGATTTCCATCCTTTCCTTAAAACAAGGAGCTGATTTTGTTGCCAATGTACGTATAATGAATATCAGTGGCTCTACCGATTACACCGACCTGGCACTAACACATATCGTTCCTTCCGGTTGGGAAATATTCAATGAAAGAATGTTCAACCAAGGAGAAGAGCAAACCGAAGTAGAAAAAACAAATTACATTTATAAAGATATTCGGGATGACCGGGTTCTAACATATTTTGACTTAGGAAGAGGTTTATTCAAAATATTCAAAGTCCGCTTACAAGCCGCATATGCAGGAAAATTCATTTTACCTGCCATCCAATGTGAGGCTATGTACGACACCGCGGCACAAGCCCGGACTACAGCCGGATTCGTAGAAGTCGTAAAATAATAAGAAAGACTATCTGAATAATTTAATGAATGGGAGATACTTGTTAATAAGTTGTCTCCCATTTGATTTTAATAAATAGGTTTATCTTGATTTTATCGCAACTATAGCTCTAATACAAAAAATATCATATCTTTGTAAGGTCGAAACACTATCTTTTTATATTGTTTTTACCTGATGATAAAACAGCAACTCAATCAACAATTACAACAAAAATTAACTCCTCAGCAAATCCAACAAATTAAGATGCTGGAGCTGAGTTCTCAAGAAATGGAAGAGAGAATCAAGCAGGAGTTAGAAGAAAATCCTGCCCTTGAGGAATCTGAAGATTGGGAATCTGCCGAAGATACGTCGGACTTTTCAGAATTTGAAGGACCCACAGAAACTGCAGAAGAGATTTCTCTTGGAGATTATTTAACAGAAGACGATATCCCGGACTATAAATTACGCGAAAATAATTATTCGCCGGAAAAGCAATACGAACAAATCCCATATTCGGAATCAGAATCCTTTCGAGAACACGTTTTAGATCAATTACGTTTACGAGAACTTTCCGATAGGGAATTTCAAATTGGTGAATATATTATTGGCAGCATTGATGATGATGGTTATTTGCGAAGAGAATTTTCCGCCATTTCTGATGACTTGCTGTTTCAAGACGGATTAGAGGTTTCTGAAGAAGAACTAAGCAAAATCTTAAAAATAATCCAGGACTTAGACCCTCCGGGAATCGGAGCACGCAATCTACAAGAATGTTTGTTACTACAAATAGAGAAAAAAACACCTTCCGATATTTGGGAAAAAGCACATAGAATACTCAAAGATTTTTTTGAAGATTTCTCAAAAAAGCATTACGATAAGATTCAACGTGGGTTGAGTCTATCCGAAGATGAAATGCGGGATGTTATCAGAGAAATCATACAATTAAATCCTAAACCCGGAAATTCCTGGGAAAGCGATTTGGCGTCCAAACTTTCACAAATAGTTCCTGACTTCATGGTAGAAAATGCCAATGGAGAATTGATTTTACACATGAATAACCAACATGTGCCCAACCTAAAAGTCAGCAGGGAATATTCGGATATGCTTACGGAATATGTTTCTAATAAAAAAAACCAATCGACTGAGAATAAAGATGCTGTCTTTTTTGTTAAACAAAAACTAGATGCCGCCAAATGGTTTATTGATGCGATAAAACAACGGCAAGGAACACTCCGGAATGTTATGGCAGCGATCATGGCATTACAGGGAGATTTTTTTCGATCCGGAGATGAAACAGATTTAAAACCCATGATACTTAAAGATGTATCTGAACTTTGCGGATATGACATATCCACTATCTCCAGGGTTAGTAATTCCAAATATGTACAAACTGATTCCGGAATTTATCCACTTAAATACTTCTTCTCAGAAGGAATACAAAACGAAAAAGGAGAAGAAATTTCAACGCGCGAAATAAAAACAGTATTGAAAGAATGTATCGAAGAAGAAGACAAATCTATTCCGCTTACAGATGAAAAACTGGTTGAAATACTGAAAAGCAAAGGATATGATCTGGCAAGAAGAACAGTTGCTAAATACAGGGAACAAATGGACATTCCGGTAGCACGTCTAAGAAAAGAAATTTAAATTCATCATTAATTATAAATACTATGCAATTTCCTGAAGAACTTAAGTACACCAAAGATCACGAATGGATCCGGATACAAGGACAAGAAGCCGTGGTTGGAATCACAGATCATGCACAAAACGAATTAGGTGAAATCGTTTATGTAGATATTCCGACAGAAGGAGAATCTCTGAACAAAGAAGAAGTTTTTGGTTCTATTGAAGCCGTAAAAACAGTATCAGATCTTTTTTTACCCATGTCCGGAGAAGTTTCGGAAGTCAACCCCGAATTAGAAGAGCATCCTGAATTAGTTAATTCCGATCCGTACGGAAAAGGTTGGATTATCAAAATCCAAATAGCTAATCCAGGTGAAACAGAAAATTTATTAAGTGCTTCTGATTATAAAAAATTAATCGGAAAATGAAACCAATTGTAAGTATTATCATGGGCAGTACTTCAGACCTGCCTGTTATGGAGAAAGCGGCACAACTCTTCGATGAGTTTGAAATTCCATTTGAAATCAATGCTCTATCAGCACATAGAACTCCTGCAGAAGTAGAAGTTTTTGCCAAAAATGCCGCTGATCGGGGAATTAAAGTAATCATCGCCGCCGCAGGAATGGCCGCTCATTTACCTGGAGTAATTGCATCGATGACAACATTACCGGTGATAGGAGTTCCTATAAGCGCTTCCCTTGACGGAATAGACGCATTATTGGCGATCGTTCAAATGCCTCCGGGGATTCCCGTTGCTACGGTAGGAATCAATGCTTCTCTGAATGCTGCTGTTTTAGCGGTTCAAATGCTAGCTTTATCCGACAGAGAATTACAAGAAAAGCTGAAAAGCCATAAAAATGATTTGAAGAAAAAAATTGTGAAAGCCAACGAAGAATTATCTTCGATCAAATTCAAATATAAAACGAATTGAGCATTTTCAACTATAAGCGCAGGAAATCTTCTGTCGTACAAATAGGAAATACTCCCCTGGGAGGAGAATTTCCTATCCGGATACAATCGATGACGAATACATCCACTATGGATACCAAAGCATCAGTGGAGCAATCTATCCGCATCATTGATGCAGGAGCCGATTATGTACGATTAACAGCACAAGGTATCCGGGAAGCGGAAAATTTGAAAAACATCCACACTGAATTACGACAACAAGGATATAAAACTCCCCTTGTTGCAGATATTCATTTCAACCCCAAAGCAGCAGAAACAGCAGCTTTATACGTAGAAAAAGTGCGTATTAATCCCGGCAATTTTGCTGATCCTGTCAAAACTTTCAAAACATTTGAATATACCGACGAAGAATATACTGCTGAAATAGAAAAAATAAAAGCCAGACTACTACCATTTTTAGGCATTTGCCGGAAACATCATACGGCAATACGTATTGGTGTGAATCACGGATCTCTATCCGACCGGATCATGAGCCGTTATGGAGATACTCCGGAAGGTATGGTGGAATCCTGTATGGAGTTTCTCCGCATCTTTATTGAAGAAAACTTTCCCGACGTTGTCATTTCCATTAAATCATCTAACACCGTGATGATGGTGAAAACAGTACATCTGTTAATCCGTCAAATGGAGAAAGAGAAAATGAATTTTCCGTTACATTTAGGAGTAACTGAAGCCGGAGACGGAGAAGACGGGCGCATTAAGTCAGCAGTAGGGATCGGCGCTTTACTTTCCGACGGGATAGGCGATACCATCCGCGTTTCGTTGAGCGAAGATCCGGAAAATGAAATTCCTGTTGCTCAAAAACTGGTTCAATATATTTCCGAAAGAAACAACCATCCCCTAATTAATGCTGAGCAATTTTCCGCTTACGATCCCTGCTCTTTTGAAAGGAGAAAGTCTCATGCCGTAAAAAATATCGGAGGGACTTCTCAACCAATCGTCATTTCAGATCTATCGAAGAATTCAGATTTTTCTTCTTCATATCCTGTTGATTATTGGTACATTAAAAATGAAAGGACCGAAGATTTACCAGCAGACAAATCTTTTATCATTGACTTTTGTGCATGGAAAAAAAGGGATAACCTCTACCCTCTTTTTAATCATTCTGAAATCAAAGATTTAGAGGCATGTAATCACCCTCTCAAATTTCTTATCCTCTCTTATCCCAATTATACTCCAACAATTATATCATTACTAAAAAAAGATCCTTCTATTGTTGTAATTTTAGATACTAATCATTGCAACGAGGTCGGAGAACAACGTGCTTTCTTTCATACTCTACTGACAGAAAATTGCCAGAATCCGGTCATTATTCGAAGAGAATATACCGAAAACTCAATTGAAGACTTACAATTAAAATCAGCTGCAGACTTAGGCACTTTATTATTAGACGGATTCGGCGAAGGTATCATGATTTCCAACATGGGAAATATTTCTCCGATAGCAATTATTTCTTGTATGTTCGGGATTCTACAAGCTTCCCGTTTGCGAATAAGTAAAACCGAATATATTTCCTGTCCAAGCTGTGGCAGAACCCTTTTCGATTTACAAGCAACCATTTTCAAAATAAAAAATGCAACCTCTCATTTGAAAGGTCTCAAAATAGGTATTATGGGATGTATTGTTAACGGACCGGGAGAGATGGCCGATGCAGACTACGGATATGTAGGCTCCGGACGTGGAAAGGTTGATTTATACAAAGGAAAAATGCAAGTAGAAAAAAACATTCCGGAAGAAGAAGCTGTTAATAGATTAGTAGAATTAATCAAAAAACACGGCGATTGGAAAGACAAATAACTAAAAAGGCCTTCAAATTCAGCCTTTAGAAGATAAAGTTATCTTAACTTTTGAAAATCGTTTTATATTTTATTTAGAGTCTATTGGAATAAGAATTTTTTGATTCCTTTTTTGGGGTTATAAAAAAGGAATCAAAAAGGGCTTTATCGAAAAGAACTTACTTAATCGCCTTTGGCTCTTTCGCTTCGGGCAGCTTTTAAGTAACTTGAAAGCACTTCGCTCGGTAATAATCATATAGACATTCTTATCACTCTCGCTGAAACGTGCTTTTCGACGTCAAGGCAAGAACCCCTACCCCTTATTTAAGCGGAAAATATGACGGCCTCGGACAAATGGCGTTAAGAAAAAACATAGAGGAGGCATAAAAATGAAGCGCTGTTTGAGCAAAGCCGTAGGCGGAGCGAGTTCGATTCATTTAGCCGTAACGCAGTATTTTTTAGTCATTTGGACGCAGCCTTAATCTTTTTGTTACTTTTTTCATCAAGGGAAAAAGTAAGACACTAAATATTTAATCTTAAAAGTCTAAACAACTTCGAAGACAAAAAAACAACAAATAGTTTCATTTTGCCGTTTTTTTTTACTTAATTTGTAGTTTAGTTGTCATAGTATCCGAATACCGAGTGTTTTTAAGCTTAAAGAATGATGTGTTATGAATGAAACGGAAAAGTTATCACGAACAGAAATTATGGAACGTTTGCAAACCTTGGTAAACGAAGAAGTCGATGCAGTAAAGAATGAAATAGATTCTCTCAAACAAGCATATTATAAGCTTCGTAAAAATGAGGTAGAAGAAGCAAAAAAATCATTCATTGAAGCAGGAGGAACCGAAACGGAATTTCAAGCGCCACAAGATGAAACGGAAGAAAAGTTAAAAGAACTACTCTCCGTATTCAAAGAAAAAAAAGCCGTTATATCGGCTGAAGAAGAAAAAGAAAAAGAAACCAATCTTGCTGAAAAGAAAAGCATTCTGGAAGAATTAAAAAACTTGATAGAAAGCCAGGAAGATTTCAACAAAATATATAACGAATTCCGCCGCTTACAACAACGTTGGAAAGAAATCAAACTGGTTCCTCAATCTGAGATCAACAGCCTGTGGAAGGAATATCAGCATTACGGTGAAAAATTCTACGATCTGTTGAAAATAAACAACGAAATGAGAATCTACGATTTCAAGAAAAACCTTGAGATCAAAACAGCATTAATAGAAGCTGTTGAAAAATTAGATTTAGAACAAGACATTGTTTCTGCATTCCACCAACTTCAAAAACTTCACCAAGATTGGAGGGAAACCGGACCGGTAACCAAAGAGTTACGTGAAGAAATCTGGTCAAAATTTAAAGCCGCATCTTCAGTCATCAATAAAAAACATCAAAGTTTCTTCGAAGAATTACGCTCCGGAGAAGAAGAAAATTTCCTTGCAAAAACAGCTATTTGCGAAGAAATTGAAGCCATAAACTACGACGAGTTAAAAACATTCAAAGATTGGGATGAAAAGAATAAACTCGTTTTAGACCTGCAAAAAAAATGGAAAACGATCGGTTTTGCCCCAAAAAAACACAATATCAAGGTTTTTGAAAGATTCCGTTCCCTTTGTGATACTTTCTTCCAAAAGAAGTCTGAGTTTTACAAAGAGATCAAAGATAGCCTGGACATCAACCTGGAAAAGAAAAAAGCTTTGTGTGAACAAGCTGAAGCGTTGAAAGACAGTACTGATTGGAAAGAGACATCTGAAAAACTGATTGCTTTGCAAAAAGAATGGAAAACCATTGGAACCGTATCCAGAAAATATTCTGATGCCGTATGGAAACGTTTTGTTTCTGCTTGCGATTATTTCTTCGAACAAAAAAATAAAAACTTTTCTTCTCATAAAACAGAAGAACTGGAAAATCTTCGATTGAAGAAAGAACTGATCGAAAAAATAAATACTTTAGATGAAAGTCTGAATAGCGAAGAAGCAATGGAAATGATCAAAGGTACTATGAACGAATGGAACAATATCGGGTATGTCCCATTCAAAGAAAAAGACAGGATATACAAAGAATATCACGCAGCTATAGATAAACACTTTGATCGTTTGAAAATAGACCGGACAGAAAGAAGATTACAATCATTCCGCTCGAATATCACAGAAATGGCAGGGAGCGGTAAATCTAGTAAGGGAAGATTACTCAACGAACGCGAAAAGCTGATGCGTGCTTTTGAAAAACTAAAATCAGATATACAAACCTACGAGAATAACATCGGTTTTCTGTCTGTTTCTTCCAAAGGAGGAGATAATTTCATGAAAGAAATGAACAGAAAAATTGATGACCTGAAAACAGAACAAGAATTAATCGTCAAAAAAATACAAGCTATAGACGAAAACTTCGAAGGTGGCAACTAGTGGGGCTCGCGCTGCTCGCCGTGAACAGTGAACGGAGAAATGACTGGCCCCGTGAAACCGTTATATTCCCCTTAAATACGGAGGAAAATAATGGTCTCGGGCAAATGGCATTAAAAAAATACGTAGTGGAGGCGTTAAAACGAAGCGCTGTTTGAACGGAACCACAGGCGGAGCGAGTTCGCTTTGTTTAGTGATAACGCAGTATTTTTTAGCCATTTGGACGTAGCCTTGATTTTTTTGTTTCTTTTGCCTTGATGCAAAAGAAGAATAACTCCTAACTTTTATATTTTTTTAAGAAATTTCCAAACAGAAAATTAGCCGAAAAAATATTGAAGAAAACAAATATGCGTTTTTATGGTATTTAGTCGCAATTTTTTTATAATAGGACTTCACAGACCTTGTAGTCCTACTATAATAGTCGTATAGTAGGACTATAATGCTTCTACAGCCCTACTATATTTATTAAGAAAGGAAGGTTTTTCGTATAAAATGATACAAAAAAAGGCCTGGAAAAATGTTTCCAAGCCTTTTTTTCTCACAAGTTGATGTACCTGTGACATTACCGTAAAGTAACGGTTTATGTATTTTTATTTAACTTCTTCCGGCTTCCTTACCGGCGAACAGTTGTATGACATCGTTGAGGTTACAAATATAAGTACCGGGAAGGATAATTTATTGTATTATTCCAACATCTTATTCCACTATCCCAACCGAAACTATCAGTAGAGAAATAACAATAATATAGCAACACACAAAGGTATTGTTATGTTATCAATTCCATTTGAAGAAAATAACTCAACTACTGATGTAATAGATGCTATCCCTAACGAAATTATAATAGTATTCATCATATTTATGTGAAAATATAAAAGGAAAAAACTTATTATAAAAGTAGAAAGAAAAAAAACACTTGTTCCTAATATGGTTTTTTTGTATAGTATTTTTTTCGATTTGAGTATTTTTCCAATAAGACCTGCCAAAGAATCACTTATTGCTAAAATTAAAATAGGTAATATAAATAATATTTTACTTTCGTAATGCATATAAATATAGTAAATAATGCAAATTGAAATAGGCAATAAATATGAGCCGTAGGTCTTCCTTTTTACAGAATTAATTGAAGGCAAAAAATCATTTTTAGAAGCTTTAAATAAAATAACAAAAGAAATTACTCCCAACGCTAAAACATACCAGTGTATATTAAATATGAAAGGAAAAAATAAACTTGACAAGGTTGAAAATAAATGGGCCAACTTTCTGGAGTATTCCGTATCAAATCCTTTACGGTACAAAAACTCGCATAAAACAATTATTGAAGCATAAAACACACAAAAAACACAGAAATATATCAATTGATCTCTCATTTAGATTTCAAAAACTAAATTAAATATATAAACAATTGTTCCCGCAACAATGAAACTGTCAAATCTATCCAAAAAACCACCATGTCCTGGTATAATTCTACTAAAATCTTTTGTATGATATTGCCTTTTAATCCAGGAGGCCGATAAATCTCCAATAAATGCTGCAATACATATAACAAAGGCCAATATAAGAGAATAAAGTACTGGAAATTTCAATAAGAACCCAATAAATGTGCTCATGATTAAGGAAACAAATATTCCTCCGAAAAATCCTTCATAGGTTTTATTAGGACTCAACCTTGGAGTTATTTTTTTCTTTCCAAATAATTGACCTGATATCTGAGAAAACGAATCAAAGAAACAAACAATAAAAAGAGTAAATAACAATACCTCTTTTTTACTTTGTGCAAAAAATAAAAACAAAATAGAATAAATTCCATATATCAGAAAAACCAATAAAAAAGAAAATATTCCAAGGCCTTTCTGTTTTAATTGAAGATTTATTAATTCTATACATCCAGCTATTACAATTAATACACTAACATAGCAAAAAGCTTTCCCATTTATGTTAATTGCAATGAATAAGGCATTAATAATAATGAAATAGCCAAGATATTTAATCCAATTTTCCTTTCTATTTATTATTCCCTTTTTTAAGTTTATAAAATGAATACTTATACCTCCAATAAGAAAAAAAAGAATTATAATAAAATACAATATTCCATTCATTTCATTCAGCTTGTTCTTTTAAAACCCAGTAAAGACCTTTTGCATTTATTCGCATCTTTTTTATTAATAATTGGATTATGATGTGTTCTATAAAAGAGAGTACTCCCCAGATTATCATTATATAATAAAATATCAGATTAAAGCCAAATGCAAAAAGTACAAAAAAGAATGCACCTTGTATATATCCTCCTATTTTCCAAGAATATAAATGAAGACTTGGAAATCTCCCAAATCTTATTAGTGATAAAATAAAGCATGTAAAAAGCAAAACAATAAAAATAGAAAAACTAATTATATGTGTACTAAAGTCTTCTGCTTTAAATAAAAAGATACCTGCAATCGCAAGAATATATGTCCCTATATCTGCAATAGAATCCAAACGGGCACCAAATTCTGTTTGCATATTAAAACGACGAGCAATAAACCCATCCAACACATCTGTTACCAAATTAATAATAAGAAAAATGGCAAATAAATATTCTTGTTTACCTAAACCTAAAAATAAAATGAACGGGAATGAGAGTATCCGATAAAAAGAGAGAAAATTAGGAATGTTATAAATATTTTCTTTTCCCATTTTTACTAAAAAAAGTTGAGAGCAAAGATAAATACTTTGTTTATAAATAAAAAAATCCCTCCAAATTTAATTGAAGAGATTTCCATGTTGTGCGGATGAAGGGACTCGAACCCCCACGCCTCTCGGCACCAGATCCTAAGTCTGGCGCGGCTGCCAATTACGCCACATCCGCTAAGCGGGGACAAAGATAGTCCATTTTCCGTATATCTACAAATTTTGATAAACTATTTACAGATCATAATAAAATCTCCATGCCTTATCTTTCCATTCTTCCGCATAATCAATACCAATACGTGGAGATGTTTTATAGTCCGGAAGATTTCCGTCATCTTCTATCCAAATACGACAAGACGGGAGTTTTTCTGCGTAAAAACCAGCATCCAATTGTAGTTTACGCCCGATTCTTCCAGGACCGGAAACATTTTCTATTCCCCGGATAAGTACAGCTTGGGGCATATTTTCTTCTCCTGTGACAATATTGAGCATCCAATACATGCCATAAATTAAGTAAACATATATTTTCCCACCAGAATGATATAATACTTCCGTGCGTTTGGTACGGCCTTTACATGCATGGCAGGCTTTATCTTCTTCTCCCCGATATGCTTCCACTTCTGTAATGCGGGAACGAAAGACTTCTCCATTTTCAAAACGCCGGACAAGGATCTTACCTAATAGTTCCGGAGCAATAATCAATACATCCCTCTGAAAAAATGCTTCATTCAATATCATGGTGACCTTTTCCAAAAATTTGTTTCTCTACCGATTTTTTTAATCTCTTATTGAAAAAAGTATAAACACTCAACATCGTTATTAATATGCCGCAAATAAAAAACTGACTTTCTATGGATACAACATCTCCCAAAGGGCCAAAAATCAACATTCCCAAAGGCATTATTCCTGTTGCAACAATTTGCACTAAACCGAAAATCCGTCCCTGCATATCCGCTTCGACTTTTTCTTGAAAAAGAGTCATTTCCACAGAAGAAAAGAACGAAACAAATACTCCCATAACAAACAGTAAAGACAAATATATATAAAAGTTCGGAAGACCTAATAAAGCGTTAGTTATCCCTATAACAAAACATGACAAAGAAATGGTATTTATCCCATTTTTAAAACCTCCCCACCAAGCAATAATCATTCCTCCCAGCATCATACCCACACTAAATGCAATTTCATTGAACGTCAATCTCCAGACTTCATCCCCGAAAGCCCGGGCAATATATAAAGGACTTAAAAATGCAGCAGGAGTTATCAGGAAAAAATAAAAAGCATACAATATCAACATTTCCCTCACAAAAATATTTTTCTTTGTATATAAAATTCCGCTTTTCAGGTCTTCTATATATCCGGTTTCTTGTCCTTTTGTCGCTTTTTCATGTTTCTTTATCTGAATGAATACAAGAATCAAAATGCCTATCAAAGCCGTTATTACATCTATAAAAAAGATTGCTCCCAAAGGAAGTAATGACAATAAACCTCCACTTGCTGCAGGAGCCAATAACATAATGATAGATTGTAAACTTCCATTGATCCCGTTGATTTTCATCAATTTATCGGAAGGAATAATTTGTGGAAGCACCGCCCCCACTGCAGGAGTCTGTATCCCTGTCCCAATAGAACGGATACCCAAAACAACAAAGATTACCCACAATTCCTGATAACCTGACAGAAAGATAATCGCCAATAGCAAAGTGACAAATGCGATTCCCGCATCTGCAAATATTATGATTAACTTCCTGTTATAGCGATCTGCCCAAACTCCTGCAAAAAGAGAAATAAATAACCGGGGCAAAAATACGCAAACCGTTCCTATGGTCATCATTATTCCCGATTTGGTAGTTAGTGTGATATGCCAAATAATAGCAAATTCCACCAATGCGGAACCAAATAAAGAGATAGCCTGCCCCGTTAAGAAAAAAAATATATTTCTTTTCCATTGAGGGAATATATTTCCATTTTGCATGATATATAATTTTAAATTATATTTTTGTGCTGATTTATATCAACATATGAGGTTGTTTTGACTTTTAAAAATAAATATTTAGTATTTTACTTTTTCACTTCATGAAAAAAGGATAAATGGCCTCTACATAAAATTATCAAATGATAAACTCTATCGAAATGAAATTACAACATGTGGCAAATTTCCTTTTTTTAAAAGGAACCATATGGAAAATGTTGTTTCTTTTCGCCATATCTTTAATGCTACGAGTTTCACTCTTTGATACGGAATCCGGAGATTATAGAGTTTTTTTGTCCCGATGGTACGACTATATCGTTGAAAACGGTGGATATGCAGCTTTAAAAAACAAATTCCACAATTACCAAATGCCTTATCTCTATCTTCTTGCTACAGCAACATATTTACCCATAAAAAAATTATATGCTATCAAATTAATCTCTGTGTTGTTTGATTATATTGCTGCTATCTTTGTCTATAAAATTGTCAAAATAAAATATGGAAATAATTCCTATTTACCTTTGCTCTCCATGTTTATTTTCCTATTCACTCCCACTATTTTTTTAAATAGTTCCGGCTGGGGACAATGTGATGCCATTTATTCTTCTTTTCTATTAATATCCGGATATTATTGTCTCAAAGAACAATACAACAAAGTATTTATCTTTTTCTCGATTGCATTTACATTTAAGATGCAAGCCATATTCTTTGCTCCGATATTACTTATACTTTGTTACAAAAAAAAGACAAATGTACTGAACTTTTTATATCTTCCATTCATATATTTTATTTCAATACTTCCGGCGCGGTTAATCGGCAGAAGTTGGGAAGATTTATTGTCCATCCATTTAAGACAAAGTAGCAATTATCATGAATTAAGTATGAATGCTCCTAATATTTATGCATGGATTTCGAACGATTATTACCATGTTGTAACCATAGCAGGCATTATTTTTAGCATTGCATTATTAGTTTTTGCTTGCTGTTACATTTGCAAAAAAATTACTATCGAAACACCTTCCCGTTGGATAGAAATTATCTTGTTCTTTTTAATTTTAGTCCCTTATTTTACACCCAAAATGCATGACAGGTTTTTCTATCCGGCAGATGTTTTTTCCGTTATTTACTTTTTTTATTTTCCTCAAAGATTTTACATTCCTTTGATGATGCTTACTGCATCTATATTTGTATATCCGCCAGTGATACATACCGTCAATTTATTCATACAATCTTCCCAATGTGTTGCTATACTCCCATTTTTAGGATTAATCGGAATAGCCTACCATGTAATGAAAGAAGAAAATAGTTTATCATACCACATAAATATTTAATCGGCACGATGTTTGATTCATTCAATTAAGTATGAATAAATAAGACATTTTTATATAATTTTTAATTGACAGATACGTTATAGTACAATGAAACAACTTGTTTTCGCAACGAATAACAAACATAAGCTGGAAGAAGTAACCGAAATATTAGGAGATTCTGTAAATTTGTCCGGATTAACTGATATTGGTTGTCATGAAGATATTCCTGAAACAGCAAATACATTAGAAGGAAATGCTTTACAAAAAGCACGTTATGTTTGGAATAAATACGGATTAAGTTGTTTTGCGGATGATACGGGGTTGGAAGTCAAAGCTTTGAATAACGCTCCGGGAGTATATTCTGCAAGATATGCAGGAGAAGATAAAAATCCTGACGCTAATATAAATAAATTACTCGGAGAGTTAGCCGGAAAAGATGATAGAAGCGCTCGTTTCCGTACGGTTGTTGCACTTATTCTAGATGGAGAAGAATACTTTTTTGAAGGGATAGTACCTGGCCTTATCATTGAAGAAAAAAGAGGGGGCGAAGGTTTTGGATACGATCCGATATTTATGCCGGAAAATTACGATAAAACATTTGCCGAATTGGGAAATGACATTAAAAATACTATCAGCCATAGAGCAATGGCGGTAAATAAATTAAAGAACTTCTTATATGAAAACGAGCATTTACATTGATGTAAACCATAAGAGAATGAAAATGCAAGTTTCCATACGACCATAAAATTAAAAAAATAAAATATTTACGCATGAAAAAATTTCATTGTAACTACAAAATTTTATTCCTTGCAAGCTTTTTGTTTTTTATCAACGGACTATTACAAGCACAAGGGACCGGAAGTTGGAAAAGTTACCTTTCTTGCTATAATACTACAAATGTTTTAGAAACACCTAATAAAGTATTCGCTTTAGCAAGTGGCTGTTTATTATCTTACTCTCCCGAAGACAGTGAAGTAAAAGTTTACGGAAAAATGGATGGACTCAATGATGTCAACATCGTGCATATTGCATATTCAGAAGAAACCAATACTTTGTTACTTGCCTATGAAAGTGGAGATTTAGATATTTTGACGTCTTCCAGTGTTTTTAATGTTCCTTTTATTAAAAACAAAACCAATTATACGGATAAAACCATCAATAGTTTGGATGTCTTTGGCAAATTCATTTACGTATCAGGAGCATTTGGCGTTAGTAAGGTCAACATGCAACAAAAAGAAATCGAAGCAACCTACGAAGTCGGAAATATCATTTCTTCTTGTGTGAAAGGAGATTATATTTATGTTGCAACTCCAGGAGGTATTTATCGAGGATTAACCACCAAGAATCTTGTGGACAAAGCAAATTGGACACTCTATGATCCGGAAATTTCAGATCTAAATCTATCCAGCATTAATAAAATCCTTCTATTTCAAAATGCAATGATTTTTGCTCAATATGACAATGGGATTTTCTATAAAAGTGACACAAATTCTGGTTTAATGCTTTCCGGAAAATTCAGGAATGTAAAAATAGTAAAAGATCAACTGGTCGGAATTCTAAGTACAAGCGTCCATTTATGGTCAGATTTAACCACCAAAACCCAAATGAATAGTTTGAATATTTATGATATCGCATCCAGGAAGCAAAATATATATTGGGTAGCACAAGGTACCACCGGATTAAAAGGTATTCAAAAATCAACCGGAACAACTTATACAACATATAAATCTGATATAGTAATTAACAGTCCGAGGAATAACAAAACATTTGCTGTTAAATACCAACAAAACAAGATATTAGTCACCGGAGGATCACATGGTGCAGACAGAGGAAACGTAGAAGGCACCCTCATGGTACTCGATGAAACCGGTAAATGGTATAGCTTTGATCCGAAAGAAATTGAAACAGATGTAAAAGCCATGTACCCAAGTTTTCCTTCGTATAAATGTTTAGATTTTATTGCTGTTGCTGTAGACCCGAGAGATAGAAACCATTATTATGTAACAACTTACGGAGAAGGAATGATTGAATTCAAAAACAATAAACTCGTAAAAATTCATAATTTCAATAATAGTCCTCTACTCAGTGTTTTGCTAAATACGGAGTCCGAAAAATATCATTTTATTCGTTTAGGAGATTTGATTTTTGATACCAATAATAACCTAGTTGTCACTACCATAAAAAGAAAATCTCCCATACAAATACTTGCTGCTGATGGAGAAAATTGGTTAGATATAGATTCTCATTATAATTTTGATACTTATGGACCTCCTATAGGGAACATTATCCTCACATCAAAAAATCAAAAATGGATCACATCTCCAAGATATGGTTACCTGTATGTAATAGAAGATAATGGGACTCCATATAATTTTTCGGATGATAAATTTTATATTTTTAATAACAAAAACAGTATTAAAGATCAAAACGGAGAAGCTTTTCTGATGGATGCTACTTGTGGAATTGCAGAAGACCAGAAAGGCAATATTTGGGTAGGAACTTCAAATGGCGTTATTATATTATACAATCCCACCAACGCGATTAAAGACCCTGACAGATTTTATTGTACCAGACCTATCCTTCCTTATAATGACGGAACAGATGATGGCTATCCTTTATTAGAATATGAAAAAGTCAACGGCATTGCCGTGGATGGAGCCAACCGAAAATGGTTAGCGACGGACAAATCAGGAGCTTACTTGGTTAGTGAAAATGGGTTGGAAATCATTAAACACTTTACAAAAAGCAATAGTCCCCTTATCTCAGATAAAATAAATTCTGTAGCCATTAACCCCAATACCGGAGAAGTCTTTTTTGCGACCGATAAAGGTTTGGTTTCCTACATGGGAGATGCATCTACAGGAAGAGAAAATTACTCCGAAGTACGTGCATACCCCAATCCTGTACGGCCGGAAGATAATAGCTTAGTTACCATCACGAATCTAGTTATGAACTCTACTGTTAAAATAACCGATATGAGGGGGAACCTCATTGTACAAGGGATTTCCAAAGGAGGCACATATATTTGGAATTGTACGGATAAAACCGGAGCTAGGGTAAAAACAGGTATTTATCTTGTATTTGCAGCTAATCCTGACGGAACTGAAGGTGTAGTGACTAAAATTATGGTTGTAAAATAGCTATTCTACTTTACTAGAATTTATATTTTATTAGTCCGTATAAATCTATTTTATCACGGCCTTCAATCATTTCCAAACCGGAGCCAATAATTTCTCTGTCAAAATAACGGGTCCAAGCCAATTTTACGTCAAGAGAAAGGAAAGATGTTATTTCCCATTTACCGGTAAAGCATGTACGTAATCCTTTCCCTGAAAAAGCCGGAGCATTGAATGCATAAAGGATACTTTTTTCATAAGCATATATTCTGGAATCCCAATCGTCCGTAAGAAAATATGCCATATAAAAATCTCCCTGGACGGGTAATTTCTGAGGATTCCAACCAATATTCTGAGCAGCCATATATCCTTTTGACAATCCTGCAGAAGATTGATAAAAATTTCCGAACAATTGTGTTTTTGTATAAAAACCTGAATAATTTTTTACATTCAACTGATATTTTAAATAATGTTGCTCGTCAGGTAAAAGCATTTTGGTTGCTTGCGATGGGAAACTTACATTTTTCATTTTCTCCCTATATTTATATGTTATATTCATCTCACAGTTTCTGGAAGGAGCATAATTCACATTTAATAAGGCACTTATATTTTGAGATGGAGAATCTATCAAATATTTCAACCACGGATATCTTACAATATCAAATGAGGCAGAAAGCTTCCATTTAGAAACAGGCTGCAAAACGGCTCCCAAATACCATCCGGATTCATTCTGCACAGAACTACTTCCTGAAACAGAAGCGTAAAAAGCTTGATAGTCCGGGGCAAAATAACGTTGACTTATTACAAAATTGAAAAATGAAGTTGGGTAAACCTGTATCGTATTTAAACAAGCCAATGCTTTATTCTTACTCATGGCACTTTCTCCCGTAAAAAGAAATTTCTTTCTTCTCCATAAATAATTGACTCCCGTATTATAATTGTAAGAATCTCGTAAATAATGAATATTGTATGGCTTCATGTCGGGATTTAATTTCTTACCTCCAAAATCATGATAAAGAACTGTGAAACCCAAAGATAAGAAATCATTTTTCCAATTAATATTTCCTCCCATGGCACGAGTAGAAGCCTCATCCTTTTTCAATAAATCCCCTTGTGTTCTACGATATCCATCGGTTTTTATCGATGTGATTTCCAAATCGTCGGCAGATGCATCTATTTTCCTATCAGAATAAAATAAAGTAACACTTGTTCTTTTTATTCCGAATGTAGAAGCAATTCCTCGGAAATAACTTGTTTCATTTCCGGAATAATGTCGTTTAATCCCCTCTGTTTTTCGATTTATATTCAGCACATCAGAAGTATTAGTTAAAGAAAAATCGGTATTTAATATTAAACCTTGTCCGAAAGCAAGCCTGTAATCTCCTATAAGTAAAAATTTTAATACACCCACATTCTTAATTGCCAAATGAGCGGAAAAGTAATCAAAGCCTTTGTGCTGTGCATTCCAAAGAGCTTCCCCGGCGTCCTTTTCTGCAACTATTCCACATAAGACACGGTCTTTATACTGAAATCCATATTTTAAAGAAGTATAATAAGGTTCTCCCACATAATAACGATTAGGATGTGCCATTTTTTCTTCATCAGAAACTTTTCTGTATCCTGATTTTTCCTGCAAACAATGATCATATCTCCAAAGTAATTCTTGTCTGGCATAACGAAAAATACGTCGAGCATCTAAAGATTCTGTTTTTTCTTCATTTATACTGACGTAAACAAACGGCAAAAGATATTCAATCGTTTCCCTATCCAATCCCTCTACATTCTTCAATTCATAGATACTTGTCAGCGGTGTATACCTATAAGTATAATAGAGAATATTTTCTATCTGTTTGTCTGAAAGAAAAGGAAATTTTTCCAGGTCCGTTTTACTAACCTGACTTAAATTAAAAGGATGTTCACTTAAATAAGATAAATCAGTAAACAAATTCTCCAAAGAATTTTCATCAGCTCCATTTCCTGCCATTTCCTCAATATATTCCATCCATTTTGTATTATTTTTATCAAATTGGGCATACAAAGACAACGACACAGAACACAAAACATAAAATAAGGCAACCTTTTTCATAATTATTTTCGGTTAAAATTGAAAAGCAATTCCCAATGATGTGCTATATCCAAGATAGGAATGTTTATCGCAAGCTACATCTATAAGCATATTTCCTGTAGTAAAAGATAATCCGAATGTCGGAGTAAGCGGATTTGAGTAAAAACCCGCACGAAGATGAAACTGTTCCAATAATTCATAATCCGTTCCGGCAGAAATCCTTTGAAAACTGAGAAAATCAGATTTACCTTCCAAAAAGAGACAACAATCTTTAGAAAGGATATATTTCATTCCTCCTGATATATTTTTTTGCCAAAGTTCAAGTTCATTGACAAAATTTTCAAACAACAAAACACATTGTATATATTCGCTTACAAAAAAAGACAAGCCGAAATTCGCACCAATTGTTTTTGCAATATTATCATCATAAAGTCCTGAAACAAATTCGTAAGAAAATCCGACACCCAATGATAATTTTGAATGAATCTTCTTTGAAAAAGCCGAACGGAACATCCATAGACGATAGTTCTCAAATCCATATCCGGAAATACCGAAACCACAGGCTAACCTAGGATCGGGGAACAATACATAAGTTGAACATGTATTTAATTCCTTGATACAAAAATGATTTTGAACGGAAATGCCGACCGAACGTTTTTCTTGAAACGATAGTGCCGAAGGATTGGAAAGTGTTTCTCCCAAAGCATTTAGGCGACCCAATGACAATGATTTTACATCATAAACTTCAAAACCTGAAGATAAGATGGGTAGAAAAACCCAACAAAAACAGAAGGAAAAAATGAGTTTCATTTTTCAACAATTAAGATTTTGGACAAATTTTGGTTGTGCAAAAGTAAAAATATTCTACTACTTTATGGCAATTCATCTGAATTTTTGTTTTAAATGGAATAAATATCATTTTATAAAAAAAATGAATACAATCCTTTATTAATCACTCATTTATCTTTTCAAAACATAATATTTATCTATCTCAAATCCTCTTTATTTTTACTTTTATTAATATTTATAAATATTCTTTGAGTTAATTTTGTGTTGAAAAAAGTATTTGTATGAAAAAAAGTCTTACATTTGCCGATGATTTTGAAACAATGCGGATGCCGAAAAGCATAGATAGAGTAGGCAACTAAACTTATTTGTAATATACTTAATTATTTAGGTATGAAAAATTTAATCATGATGGCTGTTATCGCTTTATGCGTAGCCGGTGTTAGTGCTCAAAAAGGAACTTGGTATTTAGGGACTAGCGGTATCGCTCCATTTTCCGGAGAAGGTTTTGGTGACCTTTCTCCTATAACAGGAGTTACAATGTCAAAAACTGGAGATGCAAAAACTACTACTTATGGTATTGCTCCTGAAGTTGGTTATTTCTTTGCTGATAACATGGCAGTTGGTCTTGGTATATTCTACGCAGGACAAAGCAATGATTCTGGTATTGAAGGAGATGATACAGAAAAATTTAACATGTTCGGTTTTAATCCTTATTTCCGTTATTATTTCTTAGGAAACGGTAATTTCAAAATGTACGGACAATTGAACGTTCTTTATGCATCTGGCAAAGAAGATGGAGCTGATGATTCTTTGACTAATTTCGGAGTTAACATCAAACCAGGTATTTCTTACAACTTATCTGATCGTTTCGCTATCAATGCTACTTTCGGAGAACTAGGTTATGCTTCTCAAAAATTTGGTGATGGTGATGCTACAAACACTTTCGGTCTTGATTTAGACATGAGTTCTTTGATGTTTGGTTTCACTGTTTCTTTCTAAGAATAAGAACCATTATTTCAAATAAAAAATGCCTCGGTTTTACAACTGAGGCATTTTTATTTTAAATCATCAGGTCAAATTTAAATCAAACTTTAGTTCACCAAAAGCCTTGTGGTAAAAAAAATGCCATAGGCACCAGTGAGCCCTTACAACCAATCAACCACTCTTTCCAATTTCATACTTCGAGAACCCTTAATTAAAAAGGTGTAACCTTCTAATTTTTCTTGTTTCAAAACATTTAATAGTTCTTCTGTTTCTTTGAAAACAGGAAAAATACCTTTGGCAACACTTTCAAAACAAGATCCGCACAAGAAAATTTTCTGAATAGGAAGGTTTTTGAGTAAATCTACAATTTTTTGATGTTCTTCTTTGCTACTATTCCCCAACTCCTTCATGTCTCCTAAAATAAGAGCTTTGGGAGTATCCGGAATATTTTTAAAATTTTCCAAAGCAGCAGACATACTGGTAGGATTCGCATTATAAGCATCTATAATTAAGCGGTTTTTTCCTGTATCCTTCAACTGAGAACGATTATTTTCAGGGATATAATTCTCAATCGCAGCATTGATATTTTCCGGCGTAATACCGAAAAAACATCCAATCGCAACAGCCGCTAAAATATTATCTAAATTATATGCTCCGATCAAATGAGTATGCACAGAATAACTTCCTTCTTTACATTTCCATTCCAAAGAAACAAACGGAGATGATCCGGAAACATTTCCCGACACAAATAAACTATTCTCTGTTCCATAAAGAACTTTATCTATATGGTCGGAAATTTTATTCAAATAAGGATTTTCGTGAGAAATAAAGATTTTCCCTTTAGTCCGTCGAATATATTCATACAATTCACCTTTAGTTTGAATTACACCTTCAAAAGAACCGAATCCTTCCAAATGCGCTTTACCTACATTAGTGATCAATCCATAATCCGGCATAGCAATTTCCGATAAGGTTTTTATTTCACCCAAATGATTCGCTCCCATTTCTATAATGGCTATTTCATGTTCCGGTTTCAACTGCAAAAGTGTTAAAGGAACTCCTATATGGTTATTAAGATTTCCTTGTGTAAACAAAACATTATATTGTTTAGATAAAACAGCTGCAGTTAATTCTTTTGTAGTAGTTTTTCCATTAGTCCCAGTGATTCCGATAACAGGAGTTCCTAATTTTTTTCGATGATAACGGGCTAAATCTTGCAAAGTCCGCAAACAATCTTCCACCAAAACAATACGATTGTTAGTAACATATTCAGGCTCATCTGTAATTGCATACACACATCCTTTTTCCAAAGACTGTGAAACAAATGCATTTCCATTAAAGTTTTCCCCTTTCAACGCAATAAAAATAGATCCCGGAATACAATTCCGACTGTCGGTCGAAACAAAAGGATGCTGTTCAAACAATTTGTATATCTCTTCTATATTCATGGAAAATCTTGATTGATTATACGCAAAGGTAAAAAAAATCCGTAAGTTTGTGGTAAATTAAAGGCAATCATGTATATAAACGTCAAGGGAGAATTGATGAGTCTTTCATCTCCCAAAGTAATGGGAATTTTGAATGTTACGCCAGATTCTTTCTATTCAGGAAGTCGCAAACAATCGGAAAAAGATATTATCCGGCAAATATCCCAATTCAGGGAAGAAGGAGCTGACATAATAGATGTTGGAGGATATTCATCCCGTCCGGGAGCTATATTCGTTTCTGAGGGAGATGAAATGGAACGTTTAGATGTTGCCCTGAAAATTCTTTTAAAAGAATATCCGGAAGCCATTATTTCCATAGATACATTTCGCTCAAAAATTGCCCGTTATTGTGCAGAAAAATACGGAATCTCCATCATAAATGACATTTCCGGAGGAGCATTAGATAAAAATATGTTTCAAACCATAGCCGACTTGAATATTCCATATATCCTCATGCATATGAGAGGAAATCCTCAAAACATGACAAAGTTAACACATTATGATAACTTCCGGGAAGAAATATTCCTCTATTTTGCACAAAAGAAAGACGAACTTACCCGTTTGGGAGTAAAAGATATCATTCTGGATCCGGGCTTCGGATTCGCAAAAAATATAGAACAAAATTACCGGTTGATGGCTATGTTAGAAGATTTTCGTATATTTGACCTGCCTATATTAGTCGGAATTTCTAGAAAAAAAATGATCCGCGAAGTATTGGATTGTTCCATTGAAGACAGCTTAAATGGAACTACTGTGCTAAACGTATATGCATTATTACATGGAGCAAACATTATCCGGGTACATGATGTAAAAGCTGCCGTTGAAGCTGTGAAATTATTGAATCGAATTAAAAATTAACATGTTCCATTTCGGGATTAAAGATATTATCGATGTTCTGTTAGTAAGTTTACTACTCTTTCAGACCTATAAAGTGATGAAAAACTCCGGATCCGGAGCACTTTTCAGCGGAATTATTTCTATTCTTGCATTGTGGGTAATTGTTTCACAAGTTCTCGAAATGCGCCTTTTAGGCTCTATCCTTGATAAAATAATTAATGTCGGCTTTTTCGTATTAGTTGTTCTGTTTCAAGATGAAATACGACGTTTCCTTTTAAGAATTGGCTCCAATAGAGGATGGAAATTTATTTCCGGGTTGTTTAATTCCAGAGTAAATAAAGTACAAGACGATCTATCCTATATAATGCCTATTGTTATGGCTTGTATGAATATGGCACGGACTAAAACCGGGGCAATTATTGTACTTCGGCAAAAAATGAACCTAAACTTATATGAAGAAACCGGAGAAGAAATAAATGCAGATGTCAATGCCCGGTTACTAGAAAACATTTTCTTTAAAAACAGCCCTTTACATGATGGAGCTGTTATTATTCACGGAAAAAAAATCAAAGCTGCCGGATGTATTTTGCCTGTTTCTCAAAAAACAGATATTCCAAAAGAATTAGGACTACGTCACCGCTCTGCACTTGGTATTTCTCAAGAAACAGATGCTAAAGTTGTAGTAGTTTCAGAAGAAAGAGGAAAGATTTCCTTAGCACATCAAGGGAGACTTTTTCTTAACATATCCGCCGAAGAATTACAAAAATTATTAATTACTGACTAAAAGAACAATATTTGCAATCTCAACATTAAAAAAAAATCAAATTTTGCAATGTCAATATTGCAAAATTTATTATTTTTGCAAAAGGTTTGAAAAACACATCCGAAATAAAATTCAATAACCATTTAATCATAAAAAATATATTCCATGGACTTAATGCAAGAAATCATCGCCCGTGCGAAAGCAAACAAACAACGTATCGTGCTCCCTGAGGGTACGGAAGAACGTACTTTAAAAGCGGCAGACCGTTTATTGGCTGAAGACATCGCCCAAATTATCCTGATCGGAAATCCTGAAGAAATTAAAAAAGAAGCAAAAAAAGCAAACTTGAAAAATTTAGGTAAAGCTGTAATTATAAATCCGCTTCAACACAACAAAAAGCAAGAATATGCCAATTGTTTGTATGAACTCAGGAAAAGCAAAGGAATGACTCCTGAACAAGCAGAAAAGCTAACAGAAGATCCGCTTTATTTAGCATGCTTAATGATCAAAAACGGAGATGCAGATGGAGAAATTGCCGGAGCAAAAAATACTACCGGAGATGTGTTACGTCCAGCTTTGCAAATTATTAAAACATCTCCCGGGATCAGTGTAGTTTCCGGGGCATTTTTGATGTTTTTGAAAGATAAATCCTATGGAGATAACGGTATCATGGTTTTTGCAGATTGTGCAGTGTTGCCTGATCCCAATGCTAAAGAATTAGCCGAAATAGCCGTAGCCACTGCAAGAACGACCAAAGCGCTGGTAGGTGTAGAACCTCGTGTAGCCATGTTGAGTTTTTCCACTAAAGGTAGCGCCAAACATCCGATGTGCGACAAAGTAATTGAAGCAACCCAATTAGCAAAAGAATTAGATCCAAATCTTCAAATAGATGGAGAATTACAAGCAGACGCAGCTATAGTACCTTCCGTTGGTTCAAGCAAAGCTCCGGGAAGTTCTGTCGCCGGAAAAGCAAATGTCTTAGTTTTCCCTACATTGGAAGTTGGAAACATTGCATACAAGTTAGTACAAAGATTAGCTGGTGTAGAAGCTGTAGGCCCCATCCTACAAGGAATGGCTGCTCCTGTCAACGATCTTTCAAGAGGCTGTTCTGTAGACGATATATATAAAATGGTAGCTATTACTGCTAACCAGGCAATTGGAATGAAAAATCAATAAACAACAAGATATGGCTGAAATGATCACAGAACCAATTGAAAAATATGGTTTAGGTAGTAAAGACAGAAAAAAATCACTATTCTCAAAAATTGGAGTTGTCGGCTGTGGAAAAGATGGTAGAAATATCGTAAGAGTCACCGCTTCTGCAGGTTTGGATGTCACATTTGTAGAAATATCCCAAGAAAAGATTGATTATGCAATGGACAAAATCAGTCGGGATTTAGATACCAAAATAGACAACTGGGGATTAACTCCCGGGGAAAAACGTACCATCATGGGACGCATCAATGGATCTTTAGATTATTCTTCTCTGAAAGATTGCGATTTTGTAATCGAATGTATACGTTACGACGATCAGACAGGAGAAAGAAGTACTTTACTTAGAAAAGAAGCTTTCAAAAGATTAGAAGAAGTCCTTTCTCCTGATGCAATTATTGCAACCAATGCAACTACCGTCATTATCAGCGAGTTGGCTTCCGGATTACAACATAAAGAGCGTTGTGTTAGTTTACACTTCCCCATTGCACATTCAGATGCCAAAATTTTGGAAGTAGTAAAAGGAATTTATACTTCTGACGAAGTATATCAAAAAGTATTACTATTCGCCAAAATAATTAAATACGAAACGATAGAAGTACACGAAAGTAACGGCCTGGTAAGCCTTCGTTTAATGGCTTCTTTATTGAATGAAGCATGTCAAATGTTGATGGAAAACGTGGCGGAAATGGAAAAGATAGACCGCGTATTCGAAGTTGTTTACGGTATGAGATTAGGTATCTTCCGTATGGCAGACATCATCGGAATTGAAAAAATGGTAGTACTCATGGAAGATATGTTCAACGAATACGGAGATAAAAAATATAAACCATCCCCATTGCTTTGGCGCTTATACCGTGCACAACAATTAGGAATTGCCACAGGTAAAGGTTTTTATGTATATGAAAATGGGAAAGCAATAGAACCTAATCGTTTTTTTTAATTTAAAAGGCTGAAACAAATGAAGATATTAGTATTAAACTGCGGAAGTTCGTCCATAAAATACAAATTATTCAACATGGACAACGGTGCTGTCTTGGCTCAAGGAGGTATTGAAAAAATCGGCTTGAAAGGTTCTTTCTTGAAATTGACTTTACCCGATGGACAAAAAGTAATGTTGGAAGGAGAAATTCTAGAACATCAAACAGGTATCGAATATATTTTAGGAGTTATTACATCCGAAAAATACGGATGTATTAAATCTTTGAAAGAAATCAATGCTGTCGGTCACCGGATAGTACATGGAGGAGAAAAATTTAACTCCAGTACATTGATCAATGATGAAGTGATCAAAAAAATAGAAGAATGTATCGACTTAGCTCCTTTGCACAATCCACCTAATTTAAATGGAATTTACGCCATCAAAGAATTATTGCCGGATGTTCCTCAGGTAGGCGTTTTCGATACTGCATTTCACCAGACAATGTCGGAAAAAGCATATTTATACGGATTACCGTATTCATTATATGAAAAATATGGAATTCGCAGGTACGGTTTTCACGGTACCAGCCATCGTTATGTTTCTCGTAGGGCTTGTGAGTTTTTGGGTTTGCCCTATGAGGAACAGAAGATTATCACCGCTCATATCGGAAACGGAGCTTCTATTACAGCTATTAAAAATGGAGTTTCTGTAGACACCTCTATGGGAATGACTCCAGTAGAAGGATTATTGATGGGAACCCGTTCAGGTGATGTAGATGCAGGGGTACTTTCTTATATCATGGAAAAAGAAAATATAGGCCCTCAAGGTATTTCTACAATTGTCAACAAATATAGTGGAGTACTGGGAATTTCCGGAATATCTTCAGATATGAGAGAAATAGAAGCATCTATTGAAGAAGGAAACGAAAGGGCCAAATTAGCAATGGATGTATATAATTACCGGATAAAAAAATACATTGGTAGTTATGCCGCTGCATTAGGAGGTTTAGACGTTTTAGTTTTCACCGGAGGTGTAGGAGAGAATCAATATTCTACTCGTGAGATTGTCTGCAATGACATGGAATTTATGGGAATTAAATTCGACAATAAAATTAACTGGAAAATGAGAGGAGAAGAAAAACTAATCAGTGCTCCCGATTCAAAAGTAAAAGTTGTGGTTATTCCTACTGATGAAGAATATATGATTGCAGAAGACACAATGGCCATTTTGTAAAAACTTTTCATACCAAATATTTATTATTAAAAAGGGTTTGACCAATAATGATCAAACCCTTTTTCTATTTCTTTCATCTAACCGGAAGTTTTATTCAACCCCGAATTTATAAATACATGTACTCACGTATTTTTCCCCGGGTTTCAACTCCGTACTTGGGAATTTCGGTTGATTAGGAGAATCCGGATAATGTTGTGTTTCCAGGCATACAGCTGATCTTTTTTGATAAACAATACCATTTTTACCTGTCATAGTACCATTTAAAAAGTTTCCGGAATATACCTGCACGGCAGGTTCATCAGTATATACTTCCATAAAAATACCTGTAGCAGGACATGATACCTTGCATGCAAGCATATCAATTGTGCTATTAGCCTTCAATACCAAATTGTGGTCATATCCTCCTCCCAATTGAAGTTGTTCAAATTTATCGTCAATTCTCGCTCCTATAACAGTTGGAGTTGTAAAATCAAACGGTGTATTTTTTAAAGATTCCACTTTTCCTGTGGGAATCATATCTTGTTTCACAGGAGTATATCGATCTGCATTGACATAAAGTACATAATCTAAAATTGTATTATTAGGGTCTCCGGACAAATTAAAATAAGAATGATTGGTTAAATTAATCACTGTAGATTTGGATGTTTCCGCCTCATAAGCAATCTTTAAAGCGTTATCACTAGACAAAGTATAAGTAATTTTTACATGTAATTCTCCCGGATATCCGGCCTCTCCATCAGCAGAAACATAAGAACAAACAAGTGTTGTATCATCTTGTTGTTGTATGTCAAAATAACGGTTATGAAAACCATCAGGACCTCCATGCAAAGAATTTTCACCATTATTAATAGGTAAAGAATATTCAACTCCCTCCAAAGTAAATTTTCCTTTAGCGATACGATTTCCA
Source organism: Bacteroidales bacterium (assembly GCA_031552425.1). Classification (GTDB taxonomy): domain Bacteria; phylum Bacteroidota; class Bacteroidia; order Bacteroidales; family Azobacteroidaceae; genus JAISFI01. The sequence goes on from JAVBMM010000172.1 coordinate 35,674, forward strand.
TACCTGCCAATAGCTGCTCCGAAATTATTTTTATTATTCAAATAATCATCAATAGAAGAAAATCCGAGTACTACATCTTTCATCGCTCCCGTTTTATCCGGAACCATAACAGATACGATCCTTGCTCCGAGGTTTGTCACGCAAACTTCCATTCCGGAAGCATTTTTCATTACATATAAACTTGTTTCTTTGCCGGAAACCATTCCTTTAAATTTGGAAAGATACAATCCCGATACTGTTGGCTGTTCAGGGACAACCTCTTCTGTTTGTTTTTTCTTTCCTCCGCAAGAAACTAAGAGCAAAGAAGTAATCGCAAATAAATAAATTGTTTTCATGTCTTAAAATTATATTAATAAGGTAAGATTTCCCATATTAATGATTTACAACCATTTTTTCTTTCTGAAGAAAATCAGAATAGCAATCGAACAAATAATCATCAACAAAATAGAGCCCCAAAAACCAAATCCATTATGCAAGCCCGGCATATAGTCAAAATTCATTCCGTAAATACTTGCCAATAAGGTTGGAGGCATGAATATAACCGTAATAATAGTAAATATTTTAATGATTTTATTTTGTTCAATGTTTACAAAACCAAGAAAAGTATCTTGCAAATAATCCAAACGGTCAAAACTAAAACGAATATGTTCCAACAAAGAATTAATGTCTTTAATTAAGATTGTCAGTTTCGGACGAAGTTCTAATGGTATTAAATCACTTT
>JAVBMM010000182.1:0-16655 GCA_031552425.1 Bacteroidales bacterium
TTCTTTGGGTAAAAATAAAGATACTGTCCAAAAAGCAAAGCAGCCAAATAAGATACGGGATAAGGTTAATCCCATAGGACTGATGTGGTCAGGGAGAAGCGATTTAGAAACACTCATATTGAGCGCAAAAATGATATTAACAGCTAAAATGATAATATGTCCTTGAAGTTTTTCTTTTGTCATGTCAACTTAAAATCCTTGTTCATGAATAACCTTTAATAATACCTCTGAAAAATATTCATTATTTTTCTTTGTATATCTTATATCTGTAAATACCTGAGCTAATGTTTCTTTAGAGTTCTCTGCAATAAATTTCAAACTTTCAGGAAGAGATTCTTTATATGCATAGAGTTTATCAATAGCTTCAGGGGTATAATCTTTATATGTTTCTTGATGAATATATGATTCTATCGGCAAGCGGTCTGTTTGTGGCGGAATGTTATCCGGATGTCCGACGGTAATCGTCACAATGGGTACTACATGATGAGGTAATTCTAATATTTCAATGATTTTATCCGGATTATAGGTAGTGGTTCCAATGTAGCATATACCTAAACCTTCCCGCTCTGCAGCTACACAAAATGTTTGTGCGAAGATTACTACATCGATTAGAGCGGTAATAAATGATTGAAAATTATTATATCCGGGTTCGGCTTTTCTTTGTTCACACCATTTGTTAAAACGATTGAAATCAGCACAGAAAGTAAGTACGACAGGGGCCTGAGTAACCATTGGTTGATTAAAATGTGTTGGCGCCAATGCTTTTTTCTTTTCTTCAGACCTGGTAACAATAACACTATATAATTGCATATTACCGGTGGTGGAAGAACGTGCTGCTAATTCCAGTAATAAGTTTAGTTGTTCATCTGTTATAGGTTTATCCGTATATTTTCGTATACTTCTTCTATCTGCTAAAAAATCCATACCCAATTACTTTTATTTTGGGTACAAAGGTAAGGTTTAGTTCTTACTTGAGGAGTATTTTTCTTGAAAGATTCACCATGATCTTTTTTAAATCATAATTGTAACCATAATTATAATATGCTACATCGTTGTCACAAAAATGAACTAATTTACTTTCGTTCCTTTTCATGAGTTTCAATATTATCCATTTATACTTGTAGAAAAATTTATTAGCCTTGTAAGATTTATTGGTGATATTGATAATTTCTTGACAATTTGTTGTATAGCATTTCAAAACATCTTCATTTGTTTTATTTTCTGCGATAGCTAATGCAGCAAAGTATCCGGATTTTATGGAGAAATATATTCCTTCTCCAGATATACAATCTGTAAAAGCAGCAGCATCTCCGGTTAACAAAATATTCCCTTTTGGGAAAGTTATTTGTCCATCATGTTGTCCATATGGAAAAATTGCCCCTTGGTATTTGATTGGGAAATCATTCTTTATTCTATAATTTGAAAGAATTTTTTTGAATATGGATAAGTAGTTCAATTTTTTATCATAAGGACAACAAAATCCAATGTTTACATAATTGTTTTTCGGAAAGATCCAGCAATATCCATTTATTTTTAACCCGAATTCTAATCCGATAGTATCATTTTTAAAATTTGTCTTTTCAATCGGAATATCTGCTTCAACAGCCATGCAGAATTGTTCTTTTTTCTTGAAAAGTTTTCTGGAGATTCCCTTACAACCATCAGCAATAATCAGGTAATCGTATTTTATTTTTTGTTTTGTAGTAGTGATTATTTTTTCTTGGATATTTACATCTGTCACTTTTTCATTTTCATATATGATACCGTTCATTTTTTTGAAAATGTTGACGAATAGTTCATCAAAAAAGTACCTGTTTGTTAGATACATTTTATGGTTGCATGAGAATTTTGCAATAGTTTTGGTTTTATTCAGAAGTTCTATTTTATTTGTTGAATTTAAATAAAAACGGTTTAATTCAATTCCTAAATCCATACTGGAGATGAGGTCGAGTGTCTTTTGAGTCAGTAATCCTCCGCAAGTTTTGTTTTTCGGAAAAACTTCCTTATCTATGATGCAACAATCTTCTTCTTTTTTTAGTAGTGTAATACCTGCAATGATTCCGGCGGGACCTCCTCCTATTATAACTGTTTTATAATACTCCATATAAAAATGATATTAAACACGAAAACACGAAGAATAGCTTTGGAATGATTTATTGTGTCTGGTATTACATATGATGAACATTAAAATCATTTCTTTTTGGAATTTCCAATGCTGAATTTGTATGCGAAGCAAACCAAAAAATATTGTTTCATAGTGTTATATTCCGAATCTTCTATGTAATTTGCCCCAATTGATCGCCTGATACTAATTCTCTGATTCAGTATATCATATATTTTGAAACTGACAATTCCTTTCTTATTCTTAAATACCAATTTTTCTATTTCTGCATTCCAAATGATTTCACTTTGATCAAATCCATCTGCATATCCGCTTTTATAGGCAGCAGTTACATCAGTATCGATAGTAATGTTATAAGGGAGCCTGAATAGTACACTTCCGAAGTATTCCCAATCGTAAGTGTCTGTGTTACTTCTTTCATTTACATCATTGCGAGATTTTACGTACGAAATTTCCGCACCGGCACTTAATTCGGTAAAATGATTTTGGTACATGAACTTTAATCTTTCTCCTAAACGAAAAACTCTGGTATTGTTTTTAAGATAATTTTTCACATTGTCTTCTTTTGTATAACCGATTGAATTATTGAAAGCAAATGGGGTGTTAGTATTCATTACCAAACGGTTATTAAAAAAAGGTTTGTTATAAAGAACATTACCATATATATTATATAATCCGTTTACATTTACATAAGAAGAATATTGATTATTTCCTTCATACCGAGATATAGAAATGACAGCATTATCCCTGTATGTTCCGTTTAGGTTGACGGTTAATAAACTAAAATTATTTTTGTTATATGCCGAATATGTTCCTTTTAAAACTTGCACAGAAGTGGGACTTAAATCAGGATTCCCCGTCCTATAGTGGGAAGTGCTTACTTGATTTCTTGCAGGAAGAAGTTGTGCAGCAGAGGGTTGTGAAGTGTATGCCCGGTAATCGAACTTAAGATATTTCTTTTTATTGAAATTGTAGATGAGATTTGCAGAAGGAGAAATATTGAATCCATCTCTTTCAACCCTCGATGAATCTTGTGCTAACAAAGGAAAAGATGAATTCATGTCATAATATTCACCTTTAACTCCGAATGTGAGCCTGTATTTTTTTTGATACCGTTTGAAGTTCAAATTCAAATCGTAAGTTCTAAAATCACTGGTCAAACGACTGGAATATATTGGATCTGGTTCATCACTATACTCAGAGGTTACAGGATTATATTTATAGCTGAGTTTATCAGCAATGGTTCTGTTATATCGTTGTGAAAATGCCAACTCCATCCGGTTGTTTTTAGTAACCGGTTCTACAAACGAAGCCCGCAAATAATATCCGTTGACAGAGTTATCCCCATCATATTGGTGATTGGTATTGTCTTTACCTGTTGTAGGTTTGTTGTTTTTATAGTTTATTCTGTGGTCGTTATTAATTCCTTCTGTGTCTGAATTGGTAAAATTTCCTCTTACAAGGAAAGAAAGAGTTCTTCCTCTTTTCTTTAATTTTCTACTATAGGTAACGTTAACGACTCCACGATAATCCGTACCAGAAGTAGTAGTCTTTATTGTTCCTGTATATGCGGTATCTCCATCCATTCTCATTGCTAATGATTTTGTGAGATTATCAGCATCAAAGGTACTGTAGGTAAAATCGGGGTCAATGATTAATGTTGAGTTTTTATCTATTTTCCATTCAAAACGGAACCCGATGTTATGGGCATTTGCCCATCGGTCGGAAGTAATGTAGCGGTCAAGGTATTTTGTACTACTGGCTTTGGTTTGTTCGGTTTCGTAATATTCTCTCTCGGCAATCTGTTTAATTATGGTGGAAGGAGAACCAAAAGAATAATTAGCTTCTAATTTCATCGCAGGATTTAAATCTAAAGATGTGTTCCCTCCAATCATCTCTGAAGTTGTGATACCGTTTGTCATTTGGTTTCTGGAAATTCTCATACCGGGAATATTGGTCGGAATATCTCCAATTCCTTCAAATCGGGAATTGTTAGTATTATTGAATCCCCCGAGGAGTGTCGATATATTACTCCCATGCATCCAGTTGGCAATTCCGTTGACTTCATACCTGTCATCAGAACCGTATGCACCATAAACATTCGCAAACATTCCTTTTTTCTTGTCTTCCCGAATTGTGATGTTGATCATTTTTGTAGTTTCTCCATCTTCAAAACCGGTAAGTTTTGCCATCTCAGATTGTTCATCAATGATTTGTATCTTATCTATAAGATCGGCTGGTAAACTTTTAGTAGCAGCTTTAGTGTTATCTCCGAAAAAGCGTTTTCCATTAATACGTATTTTTTTCACTTGCTCTCCATTAACAAAAATTCTTCCCTGATCGTCAATTTCAATACCCGGCATTTTCTTTAACAAGTCTTCTGTAACTGCATTTTCCGTAACTTTAAAGGCCACAGCATTGTATTCAAGCGTGTCATTTTTTACAGAAACTTGTGCTGCAACACCTTTTACAACAACTTCTTCTAAAGTATTGTCATTCGTTCCCATGTTTATTTTCCCTAAATTTAAAGGAACGTCTTTTACAATAACTTTTTGTTCATATCCCGCCAGGCCTACAAAAGAAACTGATAAACGGTAACTTCCTGAATGGACATTATTGATTATGAAGGAACCATCATCAGCACTGGTTGTTCCTGTTACAAATGTGGAATCTTTTTGAGTGAAAAGTTGTACGGTAGCATACCCTAAAGGTTCTTCATTATCTTTGTCAAATAAAACTCCGGAGATGGTCTGTTGAGCTCTTATTTCCCCAATAATAGCCAACCCTAACAAGATATATAATAGTATTTTTTTCATGATATTTCGCGCAAAGGTACGAGAAGAAGTTGAATTGACCATAAAAATTTACATCATTGAACTATTTTTACAATAAAATTGAAAATTTGTACAAATAAACATTATCTTCGCAGTCATGAAAATACAAGAGAATAAGATCATTTTTCCTGCTGAATGGTTCCCTCAAAGTGGAGTACAACTAACTTGGCCTCATATCAATACGGATTGGAAAAATATGCTCGATGAAGTAATTCCTTGTTTTATTTCTATAGCCAAAGCAGTCGTTCAACGAGAAAAATTATTAGTCGTATGCCAGAATATAGACGAAGTTAAACAAGAAATGTTTAAATGCCCTGAAATAAAAAAACAGGAAAATCGAATTATTTTCCGGCAAATCCCATCAAATGACACTTGGGCTCGTGATCATGGAGCAATTTCAATTTTTGTAGATGGTAAGCCTTACATATATGATTTTACTTTTAACGGATGGGGATTGAAATTCGCTGCTAATTATGATAATCTTATAAATAAGGAATTATATAAACAACAATCATTTCAACCGGAAGTTGGTTATCAAGGAATGAAATATTGTGTACTAGAAGGTGGTAGTATTGAGTCTGATGGCAATGGAACTTTATTGACAACCTCTCAGTGCTTGTTATCTGCCAATCGGAATGATTATAAATTAAAAGCCGAGATACAGGAACATTTGCAATTAATATTTGATTCGGATAGAATACTTTGGCTAAATCATGGTTATTTGGCTGGAGATGATACTGATAGTCATATTGATACATTGGTGCGTTTTTGTGATGAACAAACCATTATATATGTGAAATGTAATGATATTTCCGATGAACATTACGATGAATTAAGTTTGATGGAGCAGGAGTTGAAGGCTTTACGTACAAAAGATAATCTTCCATATAGGCTAGTACCACTTCCAATGGCAGATAAAGTTATTTTTGATGGAGAGCGCTTGCCGGCTACTTATGCAAATTTTTTAATTATTAATGGAGCTGTGTTATTGCCGGTGTATAATTCTCCGAAAGATGAATTTGTAAAGTCGCAATTACAATCTGTTTTTCCTGATAGGGAAATTATTCTGGTAAATTGTTTGCCTTTAATTAAACAACATGGTTCTTTACATTGTGTAACGATGCAGTTTCCTGAAGGATTTTTAAATGAAAAATGAAATGGGGAAAGGTAAATTAAAAATAGGATTCGTGCAGCAATCGAATGTGGCTGATAAACAAACGAATCTGAATAAGGTTATTGAAAATATAAAAGTTTGTTCGAGCCAAGGAGCACGGTTGATTGTTCTTCCGGAGCTTCATAATAACTTGTATTTTTGTCAAACAGAAAATGTATCATTATTTGATTTGGCGGAAACTATTCCCGGTACATCTACTGATATTTTTGGGGAATTAGCGAAAGAGCTTGGAATTGTTTTAGTATTGTCTCTTTTTGAGAAAAGGGCATCCGGAATGTATCATAACACAGCAGTAGTAATTGATTCGGATGGAAATATTGCAGGGAAATACAGAAAAATGCATATTCCGGATGATCCGGCGTATTATGAAAAATTTTATTTTACTCCTGGAGATTTAGGATTTATTCCCATTCAAACATCTGTCGGTAAATTAGGAGTATTGATTTGCTGGGATCAATGGTATCCAGAGGCAGCCAGATTAATGGCGTTGGCTGGAGCTGATTTGTTAATATATCCTACTGCTATTGGATGGGAATCTACTGATCCTGAGGAAGAAAAGAAACGTCAACAAGAAGCATGGGTGATATCTCAGCGTGGACATGCAGTTGCCAATGGACTTCATGTAGTTTCTGTTAATAGGGTAGGGTATGAGTTTGATCCTTCATCTCAAACAGCAGGTATTACATTTTGGGGAAGTAGCTTTATTGCTGGTCCGCAAGGCGAATTATTATATAAAGCATCAGATTGTTTAGAAGAAAATTATGTATTTGAAGTTGATTTAGAGAGATCTGAAAATGTCCGTAGGTGGTGGCCTTTTTTAAGGGATCGACGTATAGATGCGTATGAAAATATTACAAAGCGTTATATTGATTGATGTTTTTTGATTACACATGGCACGAAAAAGACTTTCCAAAATTCAAATAATAAGTATCACTTTGTTATGGATAGCATTGGTAATAATGTTATTTGTATATTCTAAAGAAATTAATTTTGAAACTATTTTTACTGCAATAGTATCAGGATTAATTATTTTCATAGCAATTTCTAAGAATACATAACTTTCGGTTAAAATCAGAAAATATTTTTTTGTAAAAGAAAAAAAGATACAAAATAATCGTTTTTTATATCAATTTGATATTTATTCTTTAAAAAATCATTCTAAATATTTGGAATAAGAAATTTTATTTGTATTTTTGCATTCGATATAAGAAAAGGTTATTATTTGATTTTTACAACTAAACACAGTAGGAAAATGAAATTACAAGAAGTATTGAGCGACTTAAAAAAGAGATTTCCGAACGAACCGGAATATCATCAAGCAGTGGAAGAAGTATTGGAGTCGATAGAAGAAGTTTATAACCAACATCCTGAGTTTGAAAAAGCAAATTTAATAGAACGCCTTTGTATCCCGGATAGGATATTTTCTTTTAGAGTTACGTGGGTAGATGATAAAGGAAATGTGAAAACAAATATGGGATATCGTATCCAACATAACAATGCTATTGGGCCATATAAAGGAGGAACTCGTTTTCACAGTTCTGTGAACCAATCCATTCTTAAATTCCTTGCATTTGAACAAACATTTAAAAACTCATTGACTACTCTTCCGATGGGAGGAGGAAAAGGCGGTTCCGACTTTTCTCCGAGAGGAAAATCTGTTGCCGAAATTATGAGATTTTGTCAGGCATATATGTTAGAATTGTGGAAACACATTGGTCCGGATACTGATGTTCCTGCGGGAGACATAGGTGTTGGTGGACGTGAAGTGGCCTATATGTACGGAATGTATAAAAAATTAGCTTCTGAAAATACAGGAACTTTTACAGGAAAAGGAATTGATTTTGGAGGCTCTTTGATTCGTCCCGAAGCTACAGGTTACGGAAATATTTATTTTTTGTTGGAAATGTTGGAAACAAAAAACATAGACATTAAAGGTAAAGTTTGTGCTGTTTCCGGTTCCGGAAATGTAGCTCAGTATACAGTGGAAAAATTGATCGAATTAGGAGCGAAAGTAATTACTTTATCCGATTCTGACGGTTATATATACGATCCGGAAGGAATTGATCGTGAGAAATTGAATTACATAATGGAATTAAAAGGCATCTATCGCGGCCGCATTAAAGAATATGCTGAAAAATATGGTTGTAAATATGTTGCCGGATCTCGTCCCTGGAATGAAAAATGTGATATTGCATTGCCGTCGGCTACACAAAATGAAATTTCAGAAGAAGATGCTAAAGCATTAGTTGCCAATGGATGTATTGCAGTATCAGAAGGAGCAAATATGCCTTCTATGCCAGGGGCTATCGAAGTATTTCAAAAAGCAAAAATTCTTTATGCCCCGGGAAAAGCTGCCAATGCAGGAGGTGTAGCAACTTCAGGATTGGAAATGACACAAAACTCTATTCGCTTGAGTTGGAGTCGTGAAGAAGTAGATGCAAAATTGAAGGATATTATGCAAAACATACATACACAATGTGTTAAGTATGGCAAGGATTCTGATGGTTATGTGAATTATGTAAAGGGAGCTAATGTTGCCGGATTTATGAAAGTGGCAAAAGCCATCATGGCGCAAGGAGTGCTCTAAGTTATACTCAAATCTCGAAAGAGTTTTTAAAGGCACAAAGAAAAACGAAAAGTTAACTTTGTGCCTTTAATATTTTAAATTCTTGAAGTATAATCAAATTTCTTTTGAGATAGATGATAAATTCTAAAATATAGATTGTAAAAAGGTTGTATAATATCTAAAATAGGAATACTAAAATAAAATTTTTCTTTTTGTTGTAAAACAGCAGAAGATTTATTTAAAATGATTCCTAATGCAATCCACCTTATAAATATTGTTGATATAGCAATCGATGGTATTAATAGTTTGGGTAAGAAAAAGAGAGATGTTCCGGAAAATCCCCAAAAACCTAAACGTAAAATGTCATCTGTCCATTTGATGGATTTAGCCCATTGCCTGTAGTATTTAGATGTGGAGATTTGCCTTATTTTCATTTCTTTCCAAATCTTATAATTACAACTATCCATCACGGTGATGCTTTCAGGAGATATTTCTATTTTTGTATTGCTTTTGGTGGCATTTTCGTTAACAAATAAGTCATCTTCACCTGCTTGAAATCTGAGATATTTTTGAAATCCGTTTCCCTTGAAAAACAATTCTTTTTTATATGCTAAATTTCTTCCGACCCCCATATATGGGAAACCGGATAATGTGCTGGAAAGATACCGTAACCCGAAGATCAAGTTATCAAAAACGGCCAATTTGGATATTAGTCCTGAACTTTTTGGAAAGGCGCCGTATCCGGTGACAATTTGTGTTTCTTTGTCGAAATGGCATACCATATTATTGATCCAATTTTTAGATACAGGTTTGCAATAAGCTTCCGTAAATAATAAAATATCGTATTTTGCAGCTTTAATTCCCAGTGTTATTGCTAATTTTTTCTTACTTAAATTTTTTGCTTCTACCGGAATATAAGTGTGGTATAGATATTTATATTTACTTTCAAAGTTTCCAAGGATTTCATTGCTTTCTTCCGAAGAGTCTTCATTGATCACGATGACTTCAAATTGAGGATAATCTTGTTCCAATATGGAAGGAAGATATTTTGCTAAATTCTCTGATTCATTTTTAGAAGAAATAATCACTGATACCGGAAGAATTTCTTTGTTAGGATCAGTTTCTTTCTTTTTAGACGAATTATATTTTCGAACGGGTTTTCCTAAAAAATAAAAATAATATACGATTTGGAACACAAAGGAAAGCCCCAATCCGGATAATAATACAATTTCAATTTCGGATAAGAACATAGTTTTTTAAATCAAATCTGAAAAATAAGCTTGGGGTAATTTTCTACAATTATACTGAGATGCCATGATTTCTCCATATGCACCCGCTGAACGTAGTGCCAGTAAATCTCCTCTAGATACTTTATTTAAGTCTATTGATTTCCCGAAACAATCGGAAGATTCACAAATTGGTCCCACTACATCGTATGTATCAGTTTCTTTATTTGAAGAGATATTTTCTATTTTATGGAAGGCGTCATATAAGGCTGGACGAATCAGGTCAGTAAAACCAGCATCTACAATAGCAAATTGTTTAGAACTTCCTTTCTTTACATATAAAACCTTAGTGATTAAAGAACCACATTGCCCTACTACAGACCTTCCGGGTTCAAAATGAATAGATTGCCCTGGGTGAGGTTTGAAGTGTTTATGGAATATGTTGAAATATTCTTTGAAATCAGGAATTGATTGGCGATTCGGGTGTTGATAGTCAATTCCCAATCCTCCTCCGAAATTAATATTTTCTACAAAAAAGTTTCTACGTAAAAAATATTCTGAAACTTCCGACATGCGCGAGCAGGACGCTTGAAATGCGGTTAAATCAGTGATTTGAGAACCAATATGAAAATGAATACCAATCAATTTGATATTGGAAAGCTTCTCTGCCACGTCCAGTACTTCATCTAACTGGCTTAAATTGATACCAAATTTATTTTCTTTTAATCCGGTAGTGATATAATGATGGGTATGTGCATCTACTTCCGGATTGATTCGAAGTGCAACATTTGCAACTTTTCCTTTAGAGGCAGCTAATTCATTGATTACTTCTAATTCAGGTATAGATTCTGCATTGAAACAGGAAATATTATGATCTAATCCCAAATTAATTTCCCAATCGGCTTTCCCTACTCCGGCGAAAACAATTTTATCCGACGAAAATCCTGCATTTAAAGCTGCTTGAATTTCTCCTCCACTCACACAATCTACACCAATTCCATATTCCCGGATAATGGATAATATCCTTGAATTGGCATTGGCTTTGACTGCATAATGAATAATATAGTTATATTTGGCTGATTCTTCCCTAATTAGTTCTAACGTTTCTCTTAACACCTTGGTGTCATAATAATAGAAAGGTGTTTCAATTTCTTTGAACTTGTCTATTGGAAAATTTCCCTTCATTAAATTAAAATTAATTGTTGAATAAATGAGTACTAAGCGCTTGTAGCGCTTTTTGTTTATCTTCTGCTTTTACTAAAAATGAAATATTGTAATTGCTTCCTCCGTATGAGATCATTCTAACAGGAATATTTTTAAGCGCATCTAAAGCTTTTGTTTCAAATCCGATATTTTTCCATTCTAAATCTCCTACTACACAGATAATTACCATTTTTTTGTCGATAGAAACTGTTCCGTATTTTTTCAGGTCATCTACAATTTCATCCAGATTTTTCGTATTGTCTATTGTTACAGAAACTCCAACTTCGGAAGTTGTGACCATATCGATGGATGTTTGGTAGCTTTCGAAAATTTCGAACACTTTACGTAAAAATCCATAGGTAAGCAACATTCTTCCGGATTTAATTTTAATGGAAGTAATATTATCTTTTGCTGCAATAGCTTTGATGACTCCTTTTTCCGTTTCATTGGATATTAATGTTCCAACTGCAGTGGGCTCTATTGTATTGAGTAGGCGTACAGGAATATTTGCTAATTTTGCCGGAAGTATACAAGTTGGATGTAATATTTTTGCGCCAAAATAGGCTAATTCCGCAGCTTCATCGAAATGCAGGTTTCTTACCGGAGAAGTATTTTCCACAAATCTCGGATCATTATTGTGCATACCATCTATATCTGTCCAAATTTGTATTTCTTCAGCTTGCATGGCAGCACCGATTAGAGATGCACTATAATCGCTTCCTCCTCTTTTCAGGTTGTCAATTTCCCCATAGGCATTTCTACAAATAAATCCTTCTGTGAGGTACACTTCTGCTTTCGAGTTTTCATTTAGAAATTTTGATAATTTCTCTTTGATATATCCGGAGTCAGGTTCTGCATTTTTATCTGTACGCATGAATTCCAATGCAGGAATATTAACTACATTTACTCCTTGTTCTTTCAAGCATAAACCCATCATCATGGTGGAAAGAAGTTCTCCTTGTGCAAGGATTATTTTTTCTTCAAACATGGTAAAAAGGTCTTTAGTAAGTGATCTGATGTATTCAAAATGTGTTTTGAGGGTTTCTATCGCCTCTTTTTGTATGGATTCTGTTTGAAAAAGTTCTTTACAACAACTTATATATTTTTGTTCCAGCAGATTGATGATTTCATTGGCTCCATCCGTATTTTTTTTGTACAGATAATCGGATATTTCTACCAATGTATTGGTTGTTCCGGACATAGCGGATAAAACGATAATATTTTTACCTCTTTCACGAATTAATCCCGTTACATGTTTTATCCTTTCTGCTGAACCGAGGGAAGTACCCCCAAATTTTAATATTTTCATTATTGTTTTATTTTTCTTATAATTCATAGTCCGTTAATAATCCATTTTCACATTTTTTCACTTTTTCTGGAAAAGATTGTACTAATGAATAATTGTGTGTACTCATAATTACAGAAGTGCCGGTATTACAAATGTCTTGAAGCAGTTGCACGATTTGCTGTCCTGTTTCCGGATCCAAATTTCCTGTCGGTTCATCGGCTAAAATCAGTTCGGGAGAATTAAGCATGGCTCGGGCAATTACAATTCGTTGTTGTTCTCCTCCTGAAAGTTCATGTGGCATTTTGTATCCCTTGTTGAGCATATTAACCCGGGATAGTACCTCAATAATTCTTTCATTAATTTTTTCCTTATCATTCCATCCGGTAGCTTTCAAAACAAATTGAAGATTTCTTTCTACAGAACGGTCTGTAAGTAATTGAAAATCTTGGAAAACGATACCTAATTGTTTTCTTAGAGCTTGAATTTCTTTCCTTTTAATTTTTTTTAGGTCATAACCTAAGATCTTTCCTTCTCCTGCGGAAAGAAAGGTTTCGCAGTATAAGCTTTTGAGCAGAGAACTTTTTCCGGAACCTACTTTTCCGATGATGTATAAAAATTCACCTCTTTTCATTTCAAAAGATACATTCCGGAGTACAGTATTTTCTTCCCGCCGGATTTCTACATTGTTATAACGGATAAGTACTTGGTTTTCCACTGTTATTTATGTCTTTTTTGTAATTCTTTTGACAGATCTTCAATCCTGTAACCCTTATAGGTTAGTAAAACAATCAGATGATAAATCAAATCAGAAGCTTCATATAACAACGCATCGTCAGAACCATTTGTTGCTTCGATAACGGTTTCTACGGCTTCTTCTCCGACTTTTTGTGCAATCCTGTTGATTCCCCTGTTAAATAATGATGTCGTATAGGAATTTTCAGGCATTTCATGCCGGCGTTTATCAATAAAGTCCTGTAAGTATTTCAGGAACATGATGTCTTCTTTATTTTTTTCTCCAAAACATGTATCTTCTCCGGTATGGCATACGGGACCTGCTGGATTTACTTTAATTAATAACGTGTCTTTATCGCAGTCTTCAATGATGTTTACTACATAAAGAAAATTTCCGCTTTCTTCACCTTTAGTCCATAATCGGTTTTTTGTCCGGCTGAAAAAGGTTACTTTTCCTGTTGTTTTTGTCTTTTCAAAAGCTTCTTCATTCATGAAGCCAAGCATTAAGACTTTATTTGTTTCGTTGTCTTGTATAATTGCTGGCACAAGCCCGTTTAATTTATCGAAATCAAGTTTCATATTTTTATCTTACGTTAACGCCTTCTTTTTTTAGATATTCTTTTAATTCTTTGATCTTTATTTCTCCGAAATGAAATACGCCTGCAGCTAAAGCAGCATCAGCTTTTCCAATAACAAATGCATCACGAAAGTCTTCTTTTTTTCCTGCTCCACCGGATGCAATAACGGGAATTTTTAATGTATTTGCCAATGTTGATAAAGCTTCGTTCGGATAACCAGCTTTCACTCCGTCATGACTCATGCTTGTAAAAAGTATTTCTCCGGCACCTAAATTTTCAGCTTCTTTGGCCCATGAGAAAAGTTTTTTATCGGTAGGAATACGTCCGCCGTTTAAATAACAAATCCATTCTCCGTTTTCCAATTGAGCATCAATTGCAACTACACAAACTTGACTTCCGAAATTTTTGGCAATTTCTTCAATTAAATGGGGATTTCTGATTGCTGAGGAGTTAATGGAAACTTTATCAGCTCCGGCATTTAACAATCTATCTACATCTGAAATTTCGTTAATTCCTCCACCTACGGTAAAAGGAATGTTGATATTTGCAGCTACCTTTTTGACTAAGTCAGTAAAAGTTTTTCTTCCTTCATGGGAAGCTGTAATATCTAGATAGACCAATTCGTCAGCTCCTTGTTCACTATATTGTGCTCCTAATTCTACAGGATCTCCTGCATCTCTGAAGTTTATAAAATTAATTCCTTTAACGGTTTTACCGTCTTTTACATCCAAACAAGGAATGATACGTTTTGCCAACATATTGATTGATTATTGTATTTGTCAATTATATTTTACTAATTCTTTTAATTGTATTTTTCCTTCATAAATTGCCTTTCCAAAAATAACGGCAGGAATACCGGCTTCTTCCAAGGATTCAATGTCTTGTATGGAACTTACTCCACCGCTTGCAATTAAAAATAAATTTTCATTTTCTGAAAAAATTTCTTTGTATAGTTCTGTAGATGGGCCGGTTAACATACCATCTCTTCCGATGTCTGTACATATTACCTTTTTAATTCCTTTTTCTCTCCATTTGTTGATGAAAGGGAGTATTTCCTCATCGGTAGATTCTAACCATCCTTGTATTGCAATTTTTTTGTCTTTGCAATCTGCTCCCAAAATAATTTTTTCTGCTCCGAATAATTGTATCCATTGTTCGAAAATTTCAGGTTTCTTTACAGCGATACTGCCTCCTGTAGCCATTTGAGCTCCGTTTTCAAATGCGATTTTTAGGTCTTCGTCCGTTTTTAATCCTCCTCCGAAATCAATGATTAATGACGTTTTGGAGGCTATTTTGTTCAGTATCTTATGATTAATGATTCGATGAGCTTTAGCCCCATCCAAATCAACTAAGTGTAATCTTTTGATACCATAATCTTCAAACATTTTAGCTACTTCAAGAGGATTTTCGTTGTATGTTGTTTTACGGTTGTAATCCCCTTGTGAAAGCCTAACGCACTTTCCATCGATTATATCTATAGCAGGAATAAGTTCAATCATAAAGAAATAAAGTTTTTTAGAATATTTTCTCCAATAGATCCGCTTTTTTCCGGATGAAATTGTGTAGCATAAAAGTTATCTTTTTTTAGTGCCGCACTGAAAGCTCCTACATAATCTGTAACAGCAATAGTTTCTTCACATACAGGTACATAGTAGCTATGCACAAAATAGACAAAACTATTATCAGATATCTCAGAAAATAAACTACTTTTTATTTTTTTGATATTATTCCATCCCATGTGGGGAACTTTATCTTCCCATTTTTGAGGAACAAAACGCTGCACTTTTGTGTCAAATATACCGAGACAATCAGTATTAGCTTCTTCTGAATGGTTACACATTAACTGCATACCAATACATATCCCCAATACAGGTTGTTTCAAACTTTTAATAAGTACGTCTAATTGATTGTTTCGTAAATATTGCATTGTACTTCCAGCTTCACCTTGTCCCGGAAAAATAACTTTGTCGGCTTGTCTGATAGTGTTTTTGTCTGAAGTGATAACCGGCTCCAATCCAATTCGTTTTAGAGCATAATCAACGGAATAAATATTTCCAGCATTGTATTTAATAATTGCTATCCGCATGTTTTATGTTGAAAAAAGAACGGAAGTACTATTGATCTTCATTTATAATGAATAAAATTCCTGCAAAAATAGCAAAAAGATATGATTCTATTATCTTTTAATTTTAAAAAATATGTTGATAGTTAAATATATTTTTGTTTTTCTAATTTTTTATATTAATTTTGACGAAAAGTAACATAATATACTACTTTAGATTATACAGCACCTCTTTTTACTCGTTTTGTAGAAATGATGGATAAACAGAGAATATCGAAAAAATATTATCGTTTTTATAACAGTATACGATTCAAGTATTTGTTGTATTTACTAGTTTCTGCAGGTTTGATATTTGGAGGGTTGTTGCTATACAATTATATTTTATTTCAATTTGTGGTGAGAAGTGATGCAAATGCAAAATCTAAGGATACATCTTTAAATATTGCTTTTGATACTAATGCGTTTTTTTCTCACATTACACAAACCACAGAATCATTTGAAGCATATATACGCAATAATGAAATAGAAGAGAAAGAATTACAGGATATGTTATGTAATTTTTTGTTATTCAATCCTGAAATATTCGCTTGTCGTGCGATATTTGATTCGGAAAATCATGTGAAGGAGAAACATATAAATATGATGGCATATCGTGAATATATTAATGATTCGTCAAAAATTCGATTGAATATGAGTCCGGAAAAAGATTATATAAATAAATCAAATCTTCCTGCTTTTGAGGAAAATTCTTATTTTTCCATGCCATATAATGATGAATTTTTGGATGGTGCATCTGTCTTTTTCTATGTATCACCTGTTTCATACATCGATAAGGAGAAAAAATGTTTGATGAAAGGAGCCATATATGTT